>JBGVIN010000125.1:0-35905 GCA_045123255.1 Eubacteriales bacterium | reverse complement strand
GCACACAGCCCGTTTACGAGGGGGCAAAGGAGTTCGTGCGTAAGCTTTGTCAAATGACAGAGGTGTTTATTTGCACCGCAGTTCCGCCCGAATTTATGGGAATCCGCGCACAAAGAATAATGGAGGAATTTCCCGAAATTTCGCCCGACCACATTTATATGGGTGCAAGAAAGGACAATATACATACGGATATTCTCTTTGATGACGCTATGCACAATATTCTCAAATCAAAGGCGAAATATCCTGTGCTTATGCGCCGTCCGTGGAACCAAGAGGCAACGGGAATGCTTGCGGTTAACCAATATAGCGAGTTTTTGAAAATAGTTGAGCTTATCGCGGAGAGCTACTCCGTTGTGCCTGACGAGGATGCAAAAATCGACTCCGATATTATTGTACTTGTTGGCCCTGCGGGCAGCGGTAAAACAAAGCTTGCAACGCGCTTTCTTGAAGAAAACGACAACTTTGAAAAGCTCATAAGCTACACAACAAAGGACCCAACGGCGGTTCAAAAAAATACGTGGTACAGCTACGTTCCGCTTGAGGAGTTCAGAGCTATGTGCGACAACGGCGAAATGCTTGAGTCCACAATGTACGCAGGACACGGCTACGGCTCTAAAATGGAGGACGTTGAAAAAATCCTAAAAAAGGGCAAGCGAGTAATTACCACAATGGACATTTGCGGTGCTATGGCACTCAAAACCCACTTCAAAAACGCAACCACCGTATTTATAAAGCGTGACAAGCGCGGCGTCATGGCAAATATTCTAAACAAAAACTGCTCTAACGAGGACAAGATAAACAGACTTCTTGCGCTTGAATACGTTGATAAAAACGCGGCGCTTTGCGACTACGTAATTAACTTTGAAAATTACGACGATGCGTTTGAGCAGCTTAACGAATTGATAAATTAGTGAGGTTATTATTATGCAAGATATAGGAACTCAATTTCATATTCGCTGTAACGTCGGTGACGTTGGAAGATACGTTTTTCTCCCCGGTGACCCAGGCAGATGCGAGCTTATCGCCTCGCACTTTGATAACCCTGTACACGTGGGAATGAACCGCGAATACAATATATATACAGGCACGCTCCTTGGAGAAAAGGTTTCCGTTTGCTCAACGGGCATAGGTGGCCCGTCGGCGGCTATTGCAATGGAGGAATTAAGCGCTATCGGTGCTGACACGTTTATTCGTATCGGCACGTGTGGCGGCATTGACCTTGACGTGCTTCCCGGCGATATCGTGGTTGCAACGGGTGCTATACGCTTTGAGCATACCTCACTTGAATACGCGCCTATTGAATTTCCTGCCGTGCCCGATTTTGGCGTAACGCTTGCCTTGAAGGAAGCGAGTGAATCGCTCGGCTACCGCACACACACGGGTGTTGTTCAATGCAAGGACTCCTTCTACGGTCAGCACTCACCCGAAAAATCACCCGTATATTACGAGCTTTTGCAAAAGTGGGAAAGCTGGAAGCGTCTTGGCGTAAAGGCGAGCGAAATGGAGTCGTCAGCTTTGTTCGTTATCGCCTCTGCACTAAAGGTACGCTGCGGAAGCTGCTTCCATGCGGTTTGGAACCAGGAGCGCGAAAAGCTTGGAATGGCTATGCCGATGACCGAGGATACATCAGGTGCAATTAAGGTTGGCATTGAGGCTATGAAGCGCATAATCGCGGCTGATTTGAAAAAATAACCGTTAAGGGGCGGAGAGTGAAATTTCTCTGCCCTTTCTTTTTTTCGCGGTAAATTTACATATTTTTAATAACTATCTTTATTTTTAATTAATTATATGTTATAATATAATAGATAAAATATTGGAGTGTAGATTATGGCTAAATTATATTTCAAATACGGTGCTATGGGCTCGTGCAAGACGGCGCAGGCACTCACGACAAAATTCAATTACGAGGAGCGCGGAATGAGCGTTTGGCTTATCAAGCCTGCAATCGATACGCGTGACGGACAAGGCACGGTAAAATCACGTATCGGTCTTTCGGCAACGTGCGAGCCTATCGAAAAAACGGACGATTTATACAGCCTTTACAAAATCGCACATAACGAAATTGACGTTATTATCGCGGACGAATGTCAATTTTTCACCGAGGAGCAAATTGACCAGCTTCGCCACATCGTTGACGAGTGCGAAATTCCTGTATTATGCTTTGGTCTTCGCACAGACTTTCTTTGCCACTTATTCCCCGGCAGCAAGCGTCTTTTTGAAATTGCCGACTCTATTTCGGAAATTAAGACAATTTGCGCGTGCGGCTCTAAGGCTACGGTCAACGCAAGACTTGACGGTAATATGAACGTGGTGACAGAGGGCGCACAGGTTATGATTGGCGGAAACGAAACTTATATAGCAATGTGCCACCGCTGCTGGCACGAAAAAATACAAAGCCAAAAAAATAAGGAGAACTAATATGAATATTAAGGAAATACTTTCAAAATGCGACCACACCTTGCTTGCACAGGGTGCTACCTGGAATGATATTAAGGCAATTTGCGACGACGGTATGAAATACCAAACCGCGTCCGTTTGTATTCCTGCCTCACACGTTAAGCAAGCAAAGGAATACGTAGGAGATAAGCTTCAAATTTGTACCGTTATCGGCTTTCCAAACGGATACTCAACAACCGCGGTTAAGGTTTTTGAATGTAAGGATGCGCTTGAAAACGGCGCGGACGAAATTGATACCGTTATCAATATAGGCGATTTGAAGGCAGGTCTTTACGACAAGATTTTATACGAGCTTAAAGCATTGAAGGAAGCGTGCGGCGAAAAGATACTCAAGGTTATTATCGAAACCTGCTTGCTCACTGACGAGGAAAAAATCAAGATGTGCGAGCTTGTAACCGCATCGGGCGCAGACTTTATTAAAACCTCAACGGGCTTCTCCACGGCAGGTGCGACAAAGGAGGACGTTGCACTCTTTGCAAAGCATATCGGCAAGGGCGTTCAAATCAAAGCGGCAGGCGGAATTTCCTCACTTAGCGATGCTGAGGACTTTATAAACCTCGGTGCTACTCGCTTGGGCACGAGCCGTATTGTAAAAATCGCAAAAAATGAAGAAAGCAATTCAAGCTATTAAGGAGAAAATTATGTCAGAACAATATACACCACACATTAAGGCAACGAGCGCGGATTTTGCAAAGACCGTGCTTATGCCAGGAGATCCACTCCGTTCAAAATTTATTGCAGAAACCTTTTTGGAAAATCCAAGGCTTATAAATAACGTACGCGGAATTCAAGGCTACACAGGCACATACAAGGGCGTGCCTGTTACAGTTATGGCAAGTGGTATGGGTATGCCGTCAATAGGTATTTATTCCTACGAGCTTTATAATTTCTTCGGCGTTGAAAATATCATTCGTGTTGGCTCAGCAGGCGGTCTTAGCGACGACGTAGCGCTCCGCGACGTTATCATCGGTATGGGTGCTTGCACTAACTCAAATTATCAAAGTCAATACACATTAAACGGCAATTTTGCGCCTATTGCAAGCTATGAGCTTCTTGAGTGCGCGGTTTCAGAGGCGAAGAAGCTTGGCGTGCGCTACAAGGTAGGCAATCTTCTCTCATCCGATATTTTCTATCACGCAGACCCTAATTTCAATCAAGGCTGGTATAAGATGGGCGTTTTGGGCGTTGAAATGGAGGCGGCGGCTCTCTATATGAACGCGGCGGCAGCAGGCAAGCGCGCGCTTGCAATTTGCACGGTTTCCGACCATATTCTCCGCGGTGAGGCACTTGACGCAGATGCGCGCCAAAACACGTTTACCGATATGATGAAAATAGCGCTTGAAGTGGCGGTTTCAATGAAATGACAAAGCGCGTATTTTTAATTGTGCTTGACTCCTTCGGTATAGGCTACGCCCCTGATGCCTCCGATTTTGGCGATATGGGCGCAAACACCTTAAAGGGAGTTTATGGCACGGGAATTTTATCACTCCCGAATATGACAAGCCTTGGTCTTGGACGTATCGACGGAGTTGAATGCTTAGAGCAAATAGATAATCCACTTGCAAAATACGCACGCCTTAGGGAGCTTAGTAAGGGCAAGGACACAACGACAGGACATTGGGAGATGGCGGGAATTATCTCGGAGGCCCCTATGCCAACGTTTCCAAACGGCTTTCCAAAGGAGCTGCTCGACAGGTTTGAGGCGGCGGTTGGCAGAGGCACGCTTTGCAATCTTCCCTACTCCGGCACGGACGTTATCCGTGACTACGGCGAGGAGCATATAAAAACAGGTAAGCTTATCGTTTACACATCGGCAGACAGTGTATTTCAAATTGCGGCGCACGAGGAAATTGTGCCAATTGACGAGCTTTATGAAATTTGCCGCACGGCAAGGAAAATGCTCACGGGTGAATACGGTGTTGGGCGCGTTATTGCACGTCCGTTTATAGGAAGCGCGCCTGATTTTAAGCGCACGGAAAACCGACGCGATTTTTCACTCGTTCCACCTAAGGACACTATGTTAAACGAGCTTTCAAGCGAAGGCTTTGACGTTATCGGCGTTGGCAAAATCGGTGATATTTTTGCAATGTCGGGTCTTACCGAAGGGTACCCTACTCACAATAACCGCGAGGGAATGGAAAAGACAAGCGAGCTTCTTTCGCGCGATTTTAGCGGTCTTTGCTTTGTGAATTTGGTTGATTTCGATATGAAATACGGACACAGACAGGATGCAAACGGTTACGCAAATGCGCTGAATGAATTTGATGCGTGGCTTGGTAAAGCATTGCCCCGTCTTGGTGAAGATGACGTCTTGATTATCACCGCAGACCACGGCTGTGACCCAACGGACAACAGCACCGACCATACAAGAGAGTACGTTCCGTTTTTGATGTACGGAAACGGTGTGACGAGCGAAAATCTCGGCACTATCGACGGCTTTAACTATATTGCCGATACAGTTAAAATGCTATTGAGAGGTAGCTTATGATTAACGAAAAATATTCCACGCTTATAAATGAAGCAATAAAGGCACGCAAAAAAAGCTACTGTCCTTACTCGCACTTTGCGGTAGGCGCATCACTTCTCTCTGCTGACGGCACGGTTTTCACAGGCGCAAATATTGAAAATTCCTCATATACGCCGACTGTTTGTGCGGAGCGCGTTGCGTTTTTCGAGGCTATACACAAGGGACACAGAAATTTCTCAGCTATTGCCATTGTCGGTGGCAAGGACGGTGAGGAAATTTCCGATTTTTGCCCACCCTGTGGCGTTTGCCGCCAGGTCATGAGCGAATTTTGCGACGGTGATTTTGAAATTATATTAAGCGATGGCAAGGAAGATAAGGTATTTACGCTTGATAAGCTGATGCCCTGTCGATTTGATTTATTAAAATAAAATTTTTCAAGCTAAAAGCCCATTACCTAATAATGGGCTTGACGTTTGATTTTGGGAGGTGCGCTATGAAGCGTCTATTTATTGGTATTGCAGGTGGCTCGGGTAGTGGAAAAACCACCTTGGCAAAAAATTTGGCGGAGCATTTCGGCTCTCGTCTTTCCCTTTTGCGCCACGACGACTATTATAAGGCACAGTCAAGCTTGACATTAAGTGAGCGAGCAAGCCTGAATTTTGACCATCCGGATGCGTTTGACACTTCTCTTTTGGTTGAGCATTTAGATATGCTTCGTTTGGGACAGGACGTTAGCTGCCCTATTTATAACTATTCCCTGCACGACAGAAGTGACGAGGTTCGCACGGTTAAGGCAAGCGAGGTTATCGTGCTTGAGGGAATTTTGATTTTTGAAAATCCCGAAATACTTAAAAGACTTGATATTAAGATTTTCGTTGATACGGATGCGGACGTGCGTATTTTGCGCCGACTAAAGCGAGACGTTAGTGAACGCGGACGCGACCTTGACTCCGTAATTTCTCAATATTTCCAAACGGTAAAGCCGATGCACGAGGCGTTTGTTGAGCCGAGCAAGAGATGCGCTGACATTATCGTACCTGAGGGTGGAATGAACCGCGTGGCGCTTGAAATGATAACGCACCGCATTATTTCGCACATTGAGGGCGGCTCAAAGGAATAACACGGGTGCAAGCACCCCTTAAAAATGAAAGGAACAGACATAAAAATGTTTGAAGCAATATATAAGCTTATAGAAAAATATCCCCGAATAATTTTGCACAGGCATAAAAATCCCGATGGGGACGCGCTTGGTGCGCAGGAGGGACTTAGAAAAATTCTTAAAGAAAACTATCCCGAAAAGGAAATCTACGCCGTTGGCGATATGACACCGCGATATAGCTTTATTTCCGATCCAATGGACGAAATTGACGATAGCGCGTATAGCGGTGCGCTTGCAATTGTTCTCGACTGTGGCTCGTCCTCGTTAATTTGCGACGACAGATATAAGCTTGCAGAAGCAACGGCAAGGCTTGACCATCACGTTTTCTCAGAAATAATTGCAGACTTTGAGGTTGTTGAAACCTCGTTTGAAAGCTGCTGCGGTATGGTTGCCGCGCTTGCTATGGAATGTGGCTACAAGGTATCTGACGAGGCGGCGAAGGCTATTTATACGGGTATGATAACGGATTCGGGCAGATTCCGCTACGACTCCACGAACGCGCAGACCTTCCGCTTGGCATCGTTTTTGATGGAGAGAAAATTCGACACCTCGTCTATATATAAAAATCTTTACGCGGACGAATTACCTATGATGCAGCTTCGCGCTAAATTCACGCTTAAAATTCAAACGACAGGCAACGGTGTGGCTTACATCTATACTCCGCTTGACGAGGCAAGAAGCTACGGCGTTGACAATTTCACAATTTCACGCGGAATGGTTAACGTTATGGGCGAAATACGCGGCATACACAGCTGGGTAAATTTCACGGAGACCGAGGACGGTGTGCTTTGTGAAATTCGCTCAAATACATATAATATTAACCCTATTGCCGTAAAATACGGCGGTGGCGGTCACCAAAAGGCAAGCGGTGCAACGCTTAAAAATAAGGATGAGGCAATGTCGCTGCTTGAGGATTTGAAGCAGCTTGCGAAAGGAAGCTTATGACTACTAACGAATACGCACGCTTAGTGCTTGATACAATTAAAGAATATCAAAGAATTATTATTTTCCGCCATTTCCGTCCTGACGGTGATGCGGTTGGCTCAACGAAGGGTCTTAAACGCATTTTGGAGCTTTCCTTCCCTGACAAGGAAATAGTTTTGCAAAACTGTGATTTTTCAAATTATCTTTCCTTCCTTGGCGGTGAGGACGAATTGCGCGAGGACGAGTTTTACGCATCTGCCCTCGGCATTGTGGTTGACACGGGCACGGTTAAGCGCGTTTCAAATCAAAAATTCTCTCTTTGCGATAAGGTAATTAAGATAGACCACCATATTCCGCTTGAAAACTACGGAGATATTAACTGGGTTGAGGAGCATAGATGCTCTTCTTGCGAGCTTATCACCGCATTTTACGCAGAGATGAAGGACGAATTAAAGATTGACACAGAGGCGGCAACGTACCTTTATACAGGACTTGTTACGGACTCGGGGCGCTTCCGCTTCCGCGAGGTTTCGGGCGATACTATGCGCTTGGCGGGACTTCTGCTTGACCAAGGCATCGACACTGACCATCTCTATGCGCACCTTTATATGAAGGATTTTGAAGAATTTAAGTTTGAGGGCTACGTCCTTAATAACATCAAAATCACCGAAAACGGTGTTGCTTATATTCACATTGACGGAAAAACAATTGAAGAATTCGGTCTTTCTCTTGAAAACGCCTCTGCTTGTGTTTCTTATATGGATGCAATTAAAAACAGTCTTATTTGGATTGCGTTTATAGATACCGGCAAGGGTGATGAAATCCGCGTACGCTTGCGCTCTCGCTTTGTTACTATCAACGAGCTTGGCGAAAGATACGAGGGTGGCGGTCACGCCTGTGCCGCAGGTGCAACCGTGCATAGCATAGAGCAAATGAACGAGCTGCTTAGCGAAGCGGATAAATTGCTCGGCGAATATAAAAAGAATAACGAAGGATGGCTATAAATGAAGATACTTATTACTAATGATGACGGAGTTGACTCCCCTGTTCTGCCGCTTCTTGCTAAATGGGCAAGCAAGCTTGGCGAGGTTACGGTTGTTGCGCCAAAGGTTGAGCAAAGCGCAAAAAGCCAAGCAATTTGGCTAAAGGAAATGGAGGTTACGACGAAGGAAATTGCCCCGGGTCTTGTTGCCTACGCCGTTGATTCGACCCCTGCTGACTGTGTGCGATTTGGCGTGCATTGGTTCAAAACAGAATACGATTTAATTCTTTCGGGCATTAACCGTGGCTATAATTTAGGTGACGATATTGTATATTCGGGCACTTGCGGCGCTATTTTTGAGGGCGCAAGAATGGGAATTAAGGGTCTTGCGGTATCAAGCGATATTGAAAACCTTATGGAAGCGCCTGAGTCACTTGACGCGGTTTGGAGCTTTATTGAGGAAAATAAGCTTTATGACTACAATTTGCTATATAACGTAAATATTCCGCCCCGTCCAACGGGTGAAATCCGCATAACGAAGCAGGGCGGCGAATACTATTGCGATACGTTTATTCGCGCAGAGGGCGAAAATATGTTCGTTCAAACAGGCTACATATGTCAAGAGTCAGGAAATGACCCACGAAGTGATATTATTTCAATCCGTGCAGGTGTAATTTCCGTAACACCGCTTGCAAAGACACGCACGGAAATGAGTGTTTTTGAAAAATTGACGAGATAAGGTTGTTTTCGATAAGACACCTCATCCACCGCGAGCGGTCCCCCTTCCCCCACTGGGGAAGGCAAGCACGGAAATGAGTGTTTTTGAGAAATTAACGAGATAAATAACAATCCCTCCGTCTGCACAAGGCAGACACCTCCCTTTGCACAAAGGAGGCTTGTTCCGTGCAGGCGTAATTTCCGTAACACCGCTTGCAAAGACGCGCACGGAAATGAGCGTTTTTGAGAAATTGACGAGATAAACTCGTTTAACACAAGACACCTCATCCGTCACGGCAAGCGTGACACCTTCTCCTCAAATAGAAAAAACAGACACAGGTTGCCACCTGTGTCTGTTTTTTATGCGAAAATATAGAATTTTCTTGTGTCGATAAATAAAATAATCTCGGTTGGTTCTATCTCGTTTTGAGCTTTGAGAGAGGAAAGAACGGTTTCTACGTAAGGCGTTGGGTTACAGTCGGTTTTGCTTGAAATTTTGCCGCCGCCTGTGATATTGCCGAACATTTCGCCCCAGCCGCCGTAATAGTTTAGGTATTCCTGAAAATCGTTATAATGGTTGTAGGTATAGAAAACGTAGCGCTCGTCATGCTCTATTGTGCCGTTTTGGTCGTCATCCTCACAAACGTAAACGATACGCGCCGCACCTCTTGTTATAATTGTTCCGTCGTTATAAACGGTTGCATAGTAGCCCGGGTCACAGTCTGTGCCTGTTGTGCCTATATCCATTTCGTAATAATTAAGTGAGCCGCCGCAGCCTGAAATATTTGGAAGCTCAGGCTCGTACGGATATTTTGACGTGCTACCTGAGAATGAGGTATTGTTTAAGCGAAGGTAAATTCCCCACTCGCTTGATGACGGTCTTGTGTTTTTGGACGAGGTTTGGTTTGCGGGTGGCTCACCAAATGCAAAAACGTGTGCCGCAACCTCTTCGAGCATAACGTATGCCGCTCCACGGTAAATTTCCATAACCACGTCACCGTATGCATCAACAACGTAATAAACGTTGCCGTCCTCGGAATAAATCATTTCGCTATTGCGAATAAGCTTGCCGTTTTTCATTGGCTGATAGGCTGAGAGCGTGGGGGCTTGGTCTTGGTCGGCTATTGTGCCTGACATCAAATTATGAATTGTTCTGTAATATGCATCCTCGTAGCTTGTAGCAGGCTTGTAATTTTCGTAAAACTCGTCCTTATCTACGTTTTCGTACGGGTCGGTTTTGTCAAGCGGTGCATTGGGATTTTTGAAATCTATTATAACGCCCGTGTCGATTTCGAGCGTGCCTTTATAGTTACGAAGTGTACCGTTGATTAAGACCTTGTCGCCTGCTTTTAATGCGGAATTTGAAACGGGCGAGAGGTCAAGCATTGTTGATTTATAAACGTATATTGAGCCTGTTTCATCATAGATATACATTCTGCCGTCCTTGGCACTCTCAATTTGTCTGATGGTGCCAACAACGTAATATTTTTCGGGTGATGCAGACGTGGTGTACTGCTCTGCTATTTTAAGAGCCTCGCCAATTGTGAGGGCATCGTAGCCTTGGGCGAAATCGTCTGTTTCCTCGTCCGTGGTGTCGTCGCCCGTATTGTCGTCGCCTGTGTTGTCGTTGCCTGTATTGTCGTCGCCTGTGTTGTCGTCACCTGTGTTGTCGTCACCTGTGTTGTCGTCACCCGTGTTATCGTCACCTGTGTTGTCGTTGCCTGTATTGTCGTTGCCTGTATTGTCGTCGCCTGTATTGTCGTTGTCTGTGTTATCGTCGGTGTCGGTTGTGGTATCGTCGTCTGCGTCAACGCCCGGGATGAGAATAATAACACTATCAGAATATTCTCCAAGTGTTGCTTTAACAACCGAGGTGCCGTGGGAAATTGCTGTTACCTCGCCGTTTTTAACGCTAACACAGCTATGGCTGCTTGTCCACTCAACCGTTCCCTCAAGTCCATCTCCAACGGTAAGGGTTAAGTTGATTTTGTCGCCCTTGGAAAGAATATATCGGTTTTCGCCGTTTATATAGAATTTTTCCGATTTATTTTCTTCTGTCCCGCTACCTGTGTCGGTATTCTCTCCTCCGCCAAAAAACGTGCATGCGGTGGTGCTGAATAAAAGCGCGAATATCAAAAGAAAAGAAACTATGATTTTATAGAAATGCTTCACTTTGTACCTCTTTTTGGAATTGATAAAAATAATTTCACTATATTGTATCATTTCCAAGGAAATATATCAAGGGGTTTTTGATATTTTAATCATTTGTTCCTACGGGTGAACGTAACGGTGAAAGAGATTATATCGCTTCGCTCCAAAAACTCCCTTTACAAAGGATCCAAAAGGAAAAGAACCACGCCCGAGGGCGCGGTTCTTTTATTAAGGGAAATATTAACCCCAGAATGCGATTGAGTCAATCATTGCTCTGTAAGATGAGCTAACAGTTGCAAATTCAATTGTCTTATTTGTTGTTGTGTCGATTTCAATTGCTGTATAAGCGCCGTTGTTTGAAACAGTTGAAACACTGTATTCTGTACCGTTTACACTAACCTTAGCGTTGCTGTTCTTATATCCAGCAACCATGATAACAACCTTATCAACGTCATCAGCTACTGTAAAGCTGAAGCTACCAACAACCTTAGATGTACCAAGCTTAATTGCGGAGTTACCCTTTGCGTCATATGCAACACCGAATATCTTGCTCATATTTTCAAGAGTAAGGGTGTAGTTGCCTTCGGTATAGCTCTTGGATGCACCAAGGTCATTACCGTCAACGTGAGCAGCTGTGCCGTTTGCACCGAATTCAAACTTTGCAAGCTCCTGTTGAGAAGCTGCTGCGTTTTGGTCAAATCCACAAACGGTGCATATACCGTCTGTGCCGATGTTGTGGCCAAGAGCCTCAACTAATACCTTGTCGCAAATTGTGCATTTTTGAGCAGTTGTACATGTTGCTTCAGCGCCTGCTACACATTCATGCTTCTTAGTGATTGTAACCTCTGAACCCTTTTGAGCGATTTGGTTTACATTGTTATATACGCCAATTTCACCCTTAACAGAAACCTCGTCACCAACTGAAACTAACGTTGTAATTCTGTAAAGAAGGATTTTGTTGCCTTCGCTATCAGAGAGCCAAGCCTCCATATTGCTGTACTGTGTGCTCCATGCGGACTTGATTTCTGAAATTGTACCTGTAAGGATAACCTTTTTGCCTACGTTTGCTGTAAGAGCATCAGCAATGCTGATTGGGTAGTAGTAGTTAGGATCTTCAATACCACAGCCGTTTGCGCAAACGCCGTCTGTGTATGAGTGACCGAGTTCTGCTACTTCGTTACCTGTATATGATTTGCCGCAGCCTGGAACTGTACATGTGTAAGTTGTGTAGCCCTTTGCTGTACATGTAGGAGCTGTAACTTCCTCGCTATATGTATGCTCGTGCTCAGAAGCGCCGCATACTGTGCAGGCGCCTTCTACGTATGTGTGACCGAGAGCAGGAACCTTTGTATCAACTACAACGTCACCGCATGAGCAAGTGTGTGTTGTGTAGCCCTCTGCATCGCAAGTAGGAGCTGTTACAACGTCTTCGTATGTGTGTGTATGTGCTGTAGCCAAGCTGATTTGAAGCATAGCATTTGTAGCTGCATCAATCTTTACGCCACCAACGGTTGTGAACTTTCTTGCGAAGTCAGTACCGAATGTGTAATTCTCGCCATCGAGAACCTTATAGAATACCTTGTTTGTTTCGTCAAATGAGAAGCCTGTTTCAGGTTGATCATCTACGTAAACAGCGTTCTTGTGTGTTCCGCTTACAACGAGATCCATGTATTTTGTTGCACCATTTACTGTGAGTGTGATGTAGTATGTATCAGCTGTAGGACCTGCCAAAACTGTAATCTTAGCAGCGTTTGCTTGAGTTGGAACTGTAGCCATGTAGTACTTAGCGTTACCTGTTGCCATTACGCCTGTGATGTAGCAAAGTGCTCCGTCTTGTGTCATAGCGAAGAAGTATTCGCCGCCGATAACAGGACTAACTGCTACGAATGGGATTTCGTCAGAGCTATCGCTACCGCTGTTGCCGCCGATTGTAGCTGTTGCGCCTTGAGCAACCTGTCTTTCTTCGTTCCAAGTAGCCATTTCACCCTTAACTGTGATCACGTCACCGATTTCAACCTTAGTTGAAAGTCTGTAGAGGTAAAGCTCGTTACCGTCAGCGTCAACGATAGTAACGTTCATATTGTTGTATTGCTCGCTCCAAGCGCCTTGGATAGAAGCAACTGTACCAACAACCTGAATCTTTGTGCCGTCAGCAGCTGCCAAAGCCTCAGGAATTGTCATTTCGATATAAGTGTCTGTAGCACCTACGTTATCCGGGTGAATTGTGTGCTCAACAAGCTTAGCGTTCTTAAGCTGAACTGTTGTTGAATACTTACCTACTACTGAAAGAACCTTGATTGTGTCCTTAACAAGTGGCTTAACAGCCATGTTGCCGTACTTAATGTTTCCTGTTGAGTCGTAAAGACCGTAGATGTAAAGTGAGAAGTTGCCTTCTTCGTCTACGATAGTCATATTACCGTAAACGCCTGCTTCGATATTATCGATTGTACCAACGATGTAGAAGAGCTCCTCGGTATACTTACCGCTAGCCATAACGTCGCCGATATTGAGTGCTTCTTGAATTGTGATTGTTGAAATTGGCTTAACTGCGATTGTGTATTCGTTTGTCTTTGAAGCTTCGCCGCTTGTGAACGTAGCCTTAACTACAACGTTCTTTGCTTCCTCAGGGATTGTAACTGAGAGAGTTGTACCGTTCAAGGTTGCAACGCCTGCACCGTCAACGAGCTCCCAAGCGATTGAAACGCCAGGAAGGCTTGCAAAGGTTGAAGCAAGTGTTGTGTCGCCTGCGATTTGGATGATGCCCGGAACTGAAACGTTTTCAGCTACAACGTCAACCTGTACTTCATCAGGCATTACTTGTGGAACTGCGTTTGTGATAGCATCCTTTGAAACAGGCATGAGGTACATTGCGCTGTTATAAACTGCGATAATACCTGTAATGTCTGCTGCATTGTAGAACTTGCTTTCAAAATATGATGTAAGCTCTCTACCGTCATCCTGTGTTAAGCAGTTTGATGATGTTGAAATTCTGAAGTATGTCTTGTAATCGCCGATTTGGAAGTAGTGGTAGCCGTTTGCTTCGCTATAAGTAAGAAGTGTAGCACCCTTAATTGTAACGAGCATACCGTTCATTCTTGTAAGTGCTTCATCTTCAAGTGATGATGCGCCAAGAACTGCTGCTGTGAAGTCAGTAGGTGTAACCTCGTTGATTGTTTCGTCAATAACAATAACTTCAGCGTTGATAAGCTCGAACGTGCCGTTATAGTTCTTCTTTTCGCCTCTAACCTCAACAGTCATACCAACCTTGATATCTGTGAGGTCTGTCTTTGCATTGTATACGTAGTAACCGCCGTTACCGCTGAGGTCTTGGAGGAAAAGGCTTTCTTCCTTTGTAGAGGTGCTATGTGTCTTAGCCATAATACCTGTTACGATACCTTGAACGATGATTGCATCGCCGTCTTCAGCTTCAACGTATTGGTCGTGTGTGTTAACTGAGAATGCAGGAACAGTCAAATTGAAGCTACCCATCTTCTTCTCGCCTGCTTCGTTCTCGATTGAGAACTTGAGTGTGTAGTTGATTGCGTTTTCGCCAAGCTCAGGAACGTTTACAACGTAGAAGCTGCCGTCCTCTGACTCAGTGATTGTGATTGCTTCGTTATCAGTTGACCAAGAAATGTTGAAAATCTTGTCGCCGATTGGTGCTGCCTTGATAACCTCGAAGCTTGATGTTGTTACGTTAAGTGTCTTATATGAAAGCTTAACGTAATCGTAAGCGGATTGGAGATCCTCATCCGCTTGAACACCTGAGTTGGTGTCTGTGTTTGTGCTTCCGCTATCTGTGTTGTCGCCGTTGTTGCCACCGCAGGAGGTGAGAACAAAGAGACCGCAAACAAGCGCGATAACGAGAAGCAAGAGTGAAATTTTCTTCATAGTTTGCTCCTTCTTTTAAATTTAATAAGCATTATCTATCTATTACCGCAAATGCGAATAATATTTGAAAATTAATGAATGGTGATATCGTCGATATTGAATACCTTAATTTGGTAGCTATCGAAGTAGTCAACAATACCCTTTACGTCGATAACTGTGCCTCTTGGGAAGTCACTTGCAACAACAACGGTTTGGTCGTCACGTACGAGCTTTGATGCTGTACGGATTTCAATTGTAACACCGTTTTGGTCCTTGCAGGTGATTGTAAGAGCGCCGTTTGAGTCAGTATCGGAGGTTGTTGTGTAAACTCTTTGAACTGTAAGGTTCGAAAGCTTGATTGTGCTGTGGAGTGCAAGTGCGCCGTAGTCAAACTTAACAGTTTGAAGCTCTTCTGTGATTTCACCGTTTTCGTCCTCAATTTCAACGTATGAGTCGATTTCGATTTTACCGTTTAAGAGCTGTGAAGCATCGCCCTCGCGGTAGGAAGCCTCGTTACCTGTTTCCAAAACGCGGCATCCGTCCGCGTCATCAGGGAACAAGATATCGTATTGGAGGTTGGAAACCTGATACGTTCCGCCATTTTCCCAATATTGAAGTGTTCCTACAATGCTAACGCGGTTACCGATAGCGAATCTATCCATAATAGGACAGCCTGCGCCTGCATAAATTTGCATACCGAAATACATATCGTTTTCGGCATCATATTCCTCAACGTAGAAGGTGTAGCCTGATTTCTTTGCAACAACGGCGTCGAATTTAACGAGAGTGCCCTCGTACTTCTCTGCGTTTGCCTTAAGCTCCTTAAGAGTAAGGTTTTGTGCCTTACCATAGTAGAAATCGGGGTCCTTTTGCTTCTTGTTGAATACCAAAAGCTTCATTGAGGTTGCTTGGTAAAGAGCATTTGTCGTATACTCGCTATAAGTATTTGAGGTTGTGCCCGAGCCGAATGCAAGTCCTTGTTGGAGAATTTCGATATTTAAGTTTCTGTATTCTCCGTTTTCAGAGGTCTTGTACCAAACCCAAAGGAGATATCTTGCACCTGTTGAGTCAAGGTCCCAGCCGTCTGTATCGGATTCAATAATGATACCGTTTTTAATTTTTTCAGCCTTTTGAAGCTGAGTTTTTGTGTAGTTAGATGCTTTTTTGCCCCAAGGCTCAACAATACCTGTTGACTCGGGGGTATTGATACCTAAGTATCTAGCCTTAACGTAGCCCTCCTCTACCAAGCTCTTATCAACGAAGAAGTGAGTTGTGTCACCGTCGATATAAGATTTTACGGTAGCGTAGGTCCACATTTTGCCTGAATCGGGGTCGAACTTAAGCTGTGAAGCGTAGTCGACAAATTGGGGCTCGTCACTGCTTGTATCAGTATTTGTGCTACCTGTATCAGTGCTTGTGTCACCCGTTTCGCTTCCCGTACCTTGGTTAGGCCCGCAGGCAATAAGCGAGCCTGCGAGCATAACTATAACAAGAAGCATTATCAAAATTTTAGATAATTTGTTCATAAGCTTTCCTTAATTATTAAGAATTAGTTATTATAAAGACATTCTTTAATAGCGTCCTGGAATGCTTTGAGAATCATTGCATCAACGTCGTCTGCTTGTGTTGTGAAGCAGTATTGGAGAAGCGCACCAACCTGGTCACGAGCCTTTGTTGAGCCGTTGAATGCAGGAGAAATGAATGCAGCCTCTGATTGCTCGAATGCGAGCTTAGCAACTGTAGCAACAAGGTTGCCTGTGCTGTTTGCATTGTTGAGCCAGTTTGCATATTGTGGCATTTCCTTAGCAGAGTTGATAACAGGCATATAACCTGATGTCATTGAGAATGCTGCTTGGAATTCAGGAGTTGTGCAGAGGTACTTAACGAAAAGCCAAGAAGCGATAACCTCTTGCTTGTCATCGTATGAGTCCTTGTCGCCAACTTGGCTGAAGATACAAAGTGATGGACCTTGTGAAATTGCCTGTGGTTTTTCAGGATTTACCTGTGGGATTGGAGCAATACCAACCTCGAATGGGAAGCTATCGTCCTCACCGATTGGAATTTGGTGGCTAGCGCCGCCTGTTGAGCCGATGCACATATAGCATGATGGCTTTGTTGGGTCGGTGTTTGTAAAGAGCTTAGATGTGTAAGCACCGAAGAGCTCTTGTGTTGTAACGTAGCCTGCTTGGTACCAAGCGCGGAATTCCTTAACGAAGTCACGGTTGATCTTGTTGTTGAAGAGGAAGTGGTTGTTCTTATCGTTTGATGTGTAAGGTGAGCCGTATTGCTGTGTCATTGTGATGAACCAGTTTGACTCTGAGTCATAGCCGAGAGGAATATCAGAATTGTTTGCTGTGTTATCGTCAGTTAAGAGAATTTCCTTAATTTGAGCGCAAACTGTTTCCATTTCGTCCCATGTTGTAGGAACGGTGAGGTTGTGCTCCTCAAAGAACGTTGCGTTGTAGAAAAGAACCTCTGTTGACTTTGAAAGTGGCATTGTGTACATTGTGCCTGCTGCGTCAAACACCTTACCTTCATCGTAGTATGCTTGGATGAAGTCTGACTTTTGCTCGTCTGTAAGACCGATGATTGAGGTTGTGCCGTCACCCAACTCTACCTCGATTTGGCAATCGATAAGTGAGTCAAGCGGAATAACCTTCTTTGTTACGTTGTAAAGAGCAACGTGGTCAGGATAGCAATATGCGATGTTAGGTTGGTTGCCTGCAGTTAACTGCTTGTTTGTTTGGTCACGAACCTCATCGTAGCCACCGATTTGAGTGTGCTCGATTGTGATGTTTGGATAAATTTCGTTGAACTTTGCAATGTATCTGTCAAGAACGTTTGCAAGGTTTTTACCCATTGTGTGTGAGAAGGTGATTGTGATTTCTGCTTCTGTATCAAATCCTTCAACAGGCACTTCCCACATAACCTTTTCTGCTGTGGTACCGCCGTTTCCGCTGCTTGTATCAGTATTGGTGCCTGCAGGTGTTGTGCCGCATGCAACGATGCTGAGGGAGAAAACAACGAGAAGGAAAAGAGCTAAAATCTTCTTCTTCATTTTTAATTCCATCCTTTTTATTATAATTGTTTATTTTAAGACTTTCGTCATTAAAAACCGATTAACCCTTGATACCTGATCTTGAAACGCCCTTCATAATATACTTACGGAGGAAGATGAATACGAGGAACAAAGGAATTGATACGAGTGTAACCGCCGCCATCTGTTGTGGAATGTTTGCAGTACCTGTTGTCGTATCCTCAAACGCCTTACGAAGACCGTTTGTAATAAGGTGATAGTTCGTAGGGCTAACGAGACGCGGCCATACGTATGAGTTCCATGCGCCCATCATCTTAAGAATTGTAATTGAGATAAGAGTTGGGAGTGCAAGTGGAATCATAACCTTCCAAAGGTACTTAAGGTCGCTTGTGCCGTCAACCTTTGCGGCAAGATAAAGCTCGTTCGGTATTTGCATAAAGTTCTGCTTGAGCAGGTATACGTAGAAAATACTAACGAGGAACGGAACGATAAGAACGCCGTATCCTTTAATTGCTTCAAGGCTGTTGCTTGTGCTAACCCATCCCCAGTTTGAAACTGTGATGTAGTTTGTGATTGTGAAAAGCTCACCCGGAATCATCATTGTGCCAAGGAGAACTGCAAAGAGTGTATCTCTGCCCTTGAACTCAAGGCGTGCAAATACGAATGCACTGATAACGGTGATAACAAGTGAAAGAAGTGTTGAAACAATACCAACTATTACGGTGTTTTTAAAGAGCTTGATAAGCTCTGCCGCTTTAACGGCTTCAACGTAGTTGCGCCACTCTATTTGTCTTGGGAAGAGCGTCGGAATCGGCTCTTGATACTCGGTAAGAGTTTTGAGTGATGAAATAATCATCCAATAGAATGGGAAGATAACGATGAGTGCCATAACGCCGAGGAAGAGATAAAGGAAAATCTGTGCGATTATCTTCATTACCTTTTGGGCGGAGACAACCTTTTTCATATCCTTCTCGTGCATTGTTTTTATTTTCTTTGATTTTTCTTTTACCGTTGGCTCTGCCACTGCCTCGGTAGCTGCTTCGGGTGATGCTTCGGAAGCTTCGTCCTGAAGGACGTTTTCAAGCTCCTCAACAGATGGAGCCTCGGTATCAACCACTGCCTCTTCTGCCATTGCCTCTTCTGCTACCTCGATTTGTGGCTCTGCTACTTCCTCATTCAAAGGGGCTTCAACAGCTTCGCTTTGCGGCTCAGCCACTGCTTCATTTTGAGAATCCAACGTTTCTTTTTCAAATTCTGACATTTAAGAAGCCCTCCTTTTAATAATGAGTTTTCTTCTTGCTTACGTAGAGGTTAACGAGTGTAACCGCAAAGATAATCAAGAACAAGATAATAGCTGCCGCGGATGCCAAGCCCTGTGAGTTTGTTTCAAGTGCTTGGTAGATAAAGCCAACCATCGTTTGAAGTCTCGGTGTGCCTGCACCTGCACCGGGCGGCTGCATCTTATCACCGAAGATACCAACGATACTTGTATATTCCTTAAATCCACCGATGAAGCCTGTGATAACAACGTATGCAATCATTGGTGAAAGAAGCGGAACTGTGATTTTTGTAAATACTCTCCATGCGGGAGTAGCGTCAATCTTTGCCGCCTCATAGTATTGCTTATTTACGCTTTGGAGGCCGCCGAGAAGAATAAGAATCTTGAACGGAAGCGCGTTCCAAACGATATAAATAATCATTACCGCGATGTTTGCCCAATAGCCTGAGCCTTGGTTAACCCAGTTAATCGGTCCGACACCGAATATTCCTATTATATTATTTATAATACCGAGGGATTGGCTGGCAACAAGGTCGTGCTCGTTAACTCCGACGATATTAAACATAGCCGCAAATACCATACCGATAGCAATTGAGTTAGTAACGTACGGCATAAAGAAAATTGTTTGCAAGAATCTTCTGAGCGGTTTAATTGCATTAAGACAAACGGCAATTAATAGCGCCAGGAAGGTTGAAATCGGAACGGTGGCAACGCAAAGAATTATGGTATTTTGCATAATACGCAGGAAGCCATCGTATTTCATAACGCTGATAAAGTTTTGGAAGCCGAATTGGAAGTCGGTCTCTCCTGCTAAGTCAAGAGCGATGTTATAGCCCTTCCACTGACCGTATTCCTTAATCTTAAGCATACCTGTTTCATCATCCGTTATCGGGTTGCCGTTTTCGTCTGTTTCATAAACAGGTGCACTTTCATCCCACCAAACGGAGAACGCCATTTTAACGGTATTGATAAGTGGCCAGAAGGTAAAGATTGCAAGAAGAACAATTGTTGGCAAAAGATAGAGCCAAGCCTTCCATTTGTCAAACTTGATTTTATCTCTGAACTTTCTTTTGAACTTCTTTTGATCCCATTTAACTCTTTTTTGCTTAGTCTCAAATGCTTTCTTCTCAGGGTCGATTTGGGCATTAAATTCTGCCTTTTTCTCCTTGATTTTAGCATTTAAAGCTTTTCTTCTTGATTTCAAGATGCTTTGATTGATTTTTTCAAGCTCTTTTATTGAAGCCTGAAGCTTGTTTTTCTTTTCGGGGTCTGACACCGCCTCGAGCTTTTTTCTTTTCTTATCAAGCTCGATATTAAGCTTTGCAGCCTCCTCGGAAAAAACGCGCTTCATTTCATCAATCTCGGCGTTAAACGCTTGCTTCTTCGCGTCAAGGCTTTCCTTGAGCTCCAAAAGCTCCTGTTCAGCTGCCGACAAGCTATCGTTTTTTATAGTAACAACTGATTGATCACTCATATCAGTTCACCTCAAATCCGATTCTTTCTTCCGTTTCTATATCAAAGAGGAATACCTTATGTGGCTTGAGGTTGAATTTAACAGCTTCAGCATCTCTGTCAATCTTGTAGTCTGCGTCAACTATAGCACGAACGAACGGATTAGCCGATGCTTCGTTTGTGCAAACAACGCTAACGTCACGTCCCATTACCTCAACACTGCTGAGCTTGCACTCAAACGCGCCCTCTTCTGATGGGATAAAGCCCTCAGGACGGATACCAACGTAAACCTCACGGTCGTCAACACCCGGAACCGAAAGAACCTCACTGCCGTTGATTACGAGCTTGCCGTCTTGAACTGTGCCCTTAAACACGTTGATTGGCGGTGTGCCAAGGAACTTTGCAACGAAAAGGTTTGTTGGGTCATCGTAAACGTCTTGCGGTGCGCCAACCTGTTGAACAACACCGAGCTTCATAACAACGATGATATCGGAGATGGACATAGCCTCCTCCTGGTCGTGAGTTACGAAAATAGTTGTGATGCCTGTTTCCTTTTGAATTCTCTTGATTTCCTCACGTGTCTGGAGACGAAGACGTGCATCAAGGTTTGAAAGTGGCTCGTCAAGAAGAAGAACCTTTGGCATTTTAACAAGTGCACGCGCGATAGCAACTCTCTGCTGCTGACCGCCTGAGAGCTCATTTGGCTTACGCTCCATAAGCTCGTCAATTTGAACGAGTCTTGCCGCCTCATATGCTCTTTCAATCATCGCCTTCTTTGGAAGCTTGTCAGGTCCACGAAGGTTTTGAAGTGGGAACATAATGTTCTGCTTTACCGTCATATGTGGGTAAAGCGCGTAGTTTTGGAACACAAGTCCAACACCACGGTTTTCGGGAGTAAGCTTTGTTACGTCGTCCTCGCCGAAGAAGATTTTACCGCCCGATGGAACTTGAAGACCACTAATCATATAAAGAGTAGTACTCTTACCGCAGCCTGAAGGACCTAAAAGTCCAACGAGCTTTCCGTCCGGAATGGTAAACGTGAAGTCGTTGACAGCAATTGTTTCCTTACCCTTTTTCTTGTCGCGGGGTGGGAAAATCTTTGTCAGATTTTGCAAAACAATTTTCATACCATTTCGCCTTTCTTATGTAAAATTATTTTAATCAAATTTGTATTTAAGCCTTGGGGCCTTCTTCCCTTTGGCTGTTTACCGTATCATTATGTATCTTCTGCTTGTAAGCAAGAAGCTCCTCGGGGCTGTCAAAAATCATTTGGCTTGCAAAGTCAACCGTGACAGTACCCGACATTATATCGTGAATCGGAGTGCGCGCCTTCGTTGCAAACAAAAGAACAACCTCAAGGATAACTATTGCAACGAAAATAACAATTCCGACAAGACCGAGAATTTGTGAAAAGAGCATAAGAATTATATACACGGGAACGAGAGTTTCAAGCGTGCATTTTCCAAAGATTGAACGAAGGAAAAGCTGTAAAGGAGTGATTCTGACTCCGTCCGTGCGCATAACGCCGATGCCGAATATTTTTTTGCCGAGGGTTTGTCCGTTTTTAAGAATTAACGGAATGATGAATTCCATA
This sequence comes from Eubacteriales bacterium, assembly GCA_045123255.1. Lineage (GTDB taxonomy): Bacteria > Bacillota > Clostridia > Oscillospirales > CAG-272 > RGIG2000. Next base: position 13,816 of record JBGVIN010000125.1, on the reverse strand, counting down.
ATCAAAAATCCCGCCATTATGCTAAGTGTGATAAGCACAAGGAAAAGATTGTCAACTATGTATTTAAGGCTTGAGTATTTATCGTACAGTGTCAAAAGCTCGGCATCGGATTGGATGTTTTTGCTGATAAACTCCTTTTCCTTTTCGACTGCGTCGATATACTCCTGCTTTTTTTCGTCCGTCGGATAAAGCTCATTATACCTTTCGTTATCGTACTGCTCCATATTCAGGTGAATTCCGTGCTTTTGTTCGTAAGCGTTATAAAACTCGACGAGTGCATCATCAACACGCTCACATTGCCTGTCGTATCTTAAAACAAGGTTAAAGACGCAAGCCGCACCGACAATAACAATGCCGATAAGGATAAAATCGAAGAGCCACGCGGAAATACGCTTCCACATATTTGCCTTTTGAAAATCGTACATTATTATACCTCCTATACGCATACGCACTATATTTCTATAGTATTATAGCACACCAAAATCGAAATTTCAAGCATACACTAAGAAACAAATATTGGCAAATTTCACAATTATTCGACGTGTTTTTTGGTGACAATAAACAAATTTAGACACTCCACGCACTTTTTTTCAAATAATTAAATATTTCCCTTGCCTTAGTGAGCGTGTTGTGCTATAATGTTTGAAAAATTATTAAAAGGGCGGTATTTTATGGATTTTATAGACGTTGTGGCGCAAGCGTTTGGCATTGTCGGCATGATTTTCAATATTCTTGTTTTCCAACAAAAGAAGCAAAAAAACGTTTTGCTTTTCCAATTTTTCGCCGCGGTTGCCTTTGGTCTTAACTATTTCCTTTTAGGCGCAGTGATGGGGGGACTACTAAACGTTGTAGGCGCGCTTCGCTCCGTTATATATTATTTTGAAAAGAAAACACGGGCAAATTCGATTGTTTGGTTCGTTATTTTTATCGTTCTTTTTGCATCGTCCTACCCTCTTACGTTCTTGGCGTTTGGAAAAGAGCCTATTTTCAGAAATTTTGTAATTGAAGCATTCCCTGTTTTGGCAATGATTGTGGCAACGGTGGCAATACGCTTAGGCTCCTCGAAGATGGTTAGGCGCTTGGGTCTTATCTCCTCCCCCCTTTGGCTTACCTACAATTGCTTCAGCGGCTCAATAGGCGCGATTGCAAGCGAGGTTTTGAACCTTATTTCAATTATTGTTGGAATTATAAGACTCGATTTGAGAAAAAAGAAATCAAAAAAATAATTGCCCTACACGGCATAAGCAAAAAGCACCCTTTTCGGGGTGTTTTTTCTAATTTTAGTCGGGGGAGTGTCTGTTTTTCGGTATATTCTGCGATTAGTTAGGGTTATCGTTTCCTTGGTTTGCGAACAGTCGAGGACGCCTGTCCCTACGGTTCAATCAACGCCTCGGCGTTGCATATCATCACGTTTTACCGTGTATATCACCACACGAATGTGTGTATATCGCCAATCCACAGGATTGTATATCATCAACCAACGGTTGCATAGGTCGCGTTCGTTCGATTTGTAGGGGTCATTCACGAATGACCCGTTTTGTCGGGTGCGTGCCAACATTGACGGGAGGGAGAACCCCTCCCCTACGGTATAACCAACCGCGAAGCGACTTCATCCAAGCTTGCTTGGACTTAATCCGCAGGACTTCATCGCGCAAGTGATTTAATTATCATTTTCCTGTCATTCCGAGCTTAGCCGAGGAATCTACGTTGGAAACACCTCATCCACCATAGTGTCCCTTGGCAGGGCGCAACCCTTTTGTCGCTTTGCGACATTTCCCCTCGTAGGGGAATCGCCCCCTTCCCCGCTGGGGAAGGCTTATTTTTCCCGTCATTCCGAACCTGTCGAGAAATCTACGCAAAAAAGGAAAAGGCTATGCGAAAAATCGCATAGCCTTTTGATATTTAGGTTTCTAAGCAGGATGCTTTACCATCCGAAATCCTTCATATTAAATGAATAATCTCCGTTAACCGTACCGTCAGCGTTAACTGTTTCATTTTCTTGAATTTCGCCGGATGCTAAAATTTCTTCTGCTTCTACAACGATTTTTTCAAACGTTGGGGATTCGTATTTCATTTTAGTTACCTCCTTAATTTTCAAGTTAATTATTCAGCCGTCGGTGCAGGATATGCAATCTTTAAGTAAGCGTAGCTTTCGTTGAGATAGTTCTCAATGTAAGCAAGATGCTCTTCCCAAGTATCAAAGTTCTTGAAATCGGAAGGAACGCTCCATCCGCCCATCTTATCTGTTGCACTTGGATTGTTAATAAGATTCCACTTTTCAAAGTTCTTCTTGTATGCATCCGCGTGATCTTTTGCATATTTAAGGTCGCTTGCGATTGAAGCCATGATTTTAGCTTCGTTAGCTACAAGCTCTGCGCCTACAAGTGCTTTGAATTCAGGGAATTGCAAGAGTTGGTTGCACCAGTTGTTTTTTTCTGCCGTCCAAAGAGTTTCAGTATTTCTGAAATCCTGTGCATTGGTGCCTGCGCCACTCTTGTGAGTTACGTTACCGATAGCCATATCGAAGTCCCAAAGAGGGTCTGCAACGAGCTTACCGTTTACATCTTTATAATAATATACGCTTGAATAGTTTGTATCAGGGTTTTTGAAGAGGTCGAAAATGATGTATGCTTGTGCAAATGACTTAACGTCGATAAGCTTACAAAGCTTATCATAGTTTTCCTCGGTCTTTTCAGCATAAATTGCATTGTGACACTCTTGTAAATATGCTTGAATGTAGTCAAGGTAAGGCTTTGCCTTATCTGCATCAAACTCACCATTCTCATCAAAGAACACGTCCTCAGGGTCCTTGATTGTGAACGCCTTTTGTCCGCCGTCAATCTTTACAAAAACGTCGCCGTCCTTGTTGTAGTTATCAAGGTACTTATTTGCGCTGTCGGTTGCCCACGCGTCCATTTCAACGAGATAGCCAATGCTATCTGGATCGATAATGCCATCGTTGTTCAAGTCAACGCCCTTGTCCTCAGCTGTAATGTTTACACGGTTTTCCTTAACCTGTATTTGCTCGCAGAGGTAGTAAACGCCTCTGTACTCACCGTTTAAGTAAAGCTCAACGCTTTGTCCCTTTGAGGTGAAATCAAGCTCGGACATTGAAAGTCCTGCATTGAGTGCGAGCATATTACGAAGGAGTGAGTAGTCTCTTGCATCAGCGAGAAGAACCCAAGTCTTTTCCTTACCGTAGCCAAAAAGGTCTTGCTTTTTGTCAAACTTGAACTTGTATGGCTTCTTATCGAATTTTGTCCAAGTGGAGTTTCCTCTGCCCTTGATTTCAGCAACGGCTGAACCAACGCTGTCACCCTTACCTGAGTTGTCGAAAAGTGTAATTTCACAGTTGATGTAATCATCAAGTGTAATAACGTCTGCCTTACCGTTTTCGGTGTTGATTGTGATTACAGGCAAGCCTGTGCTCTTTGGAACGAAGCAAGCTGTGAGGTTTGCTTTCTTTTCAGCAGTAACTGTAATTTCAGGTGTTTGCGTGCCGTCGCTCCAGCAAGCGAAGGTGTAGCCTTCCTTTGCAACAGCCTTTACAGTTGTAGCGTCGAAGCCCTCATATACAGTTTGTGAGGTTTCACCATCTAAAGTACCCATTGTTTCGTCACAAGCGAAGGTGATTTTGTACTTAGGTGTGCAAGCATCTGCAATATCTGCAAACGTAATTGGAGTTGCATACGCTTGTTGAGAAATTTCGTTAGATGCATTTGAGTAGAGATATTCTACCTTTTTGCCGTCGGTTACGAATGCGCAAATAACTGCAGTCTTTGCGTAGTTGCTTTCATTAAAGCCGTCAACAAAGAGGTTGAATGAATCGTATTTTTTGCTAACCTCGCGAACAACCGCGGTAGCAGTGCCGTTTACTGTAAAGTCTGGGTTAACAGGGTTAAACGCGCTTACATCATCGCCCTCACCCGGGATTGCGATAACAAGACCGTATGAGATGTTTTCAAGATATGCTTGTGTTTTCTTGTCAACTGAATAGCCAACTGTTACGCGCTCGCCGCCAATTTGTGCGGAAAAGCCCTTATATGTAAGGAGTGGTGCGTACTCTGTTGCTTCTCCCTTGTCGCCACAAGCAGAGCAAACCTCGCCAACAACAAATGAAGTCAAAGCATCCTTATATGTATTAGTAGCTACATAGCTGTGTGGGATTACATCTGTTGTGTTATCGGTATAGCTATAACCGCACACTGTGCAGGTATAGGTTGTGTAGCCTTGACTTGTGCAGGTTGGTTCTGTTACCTCTTCATTGTAGTTGTGTCCAAGTGCATCAGTTGCGTTATCTACGTAGCTATAGCCGCATACTGTACAGGTGTAGGTTGTAAAGCCGCCGTTTAAGCAGTCAGGATCTGTCACTGAAGTGTTGTAGATATGATCTACACATTCAACTTTTTTAATGAAGTCACAGTTGTTACAGTAAATATCGTTTTCGTCATCGAATACGTGTGCGTCTTTGTCGATAGCGATTTCAACTGAATATTCTTTCTCGCAATCTGCACATATATATGTTGCAGTTCCGGGAGTGGTGCAGGTTGGTGCGGTTACAGAAACCTCTGTGCCTACCTCGTGATCAGTATACGTAAAGAAGCAAGATGGAACGTTGTAAACAATAACGTGGTGCTTTTGGTCACCCCTTAAAGACATATTGTCATACTTGTCTTTATTGTTGATGTATGTTTCATAGTCGATTATTGCGCCAACTCTTTGTCTAAAGTTTTTGTCAGAAACAACTTGTAGCTTCGTAACATAATCTTTATCACCTTGAACAAAGAAAACAATGCTTGAACGGAAATCTACAAAGCCCTTGTATCCTTCCGCGTTAATATCTTGTCCTCTTTGAGAGTCAAACATTTGTGCGCCTGCGCTTCCTGTCAAGTTAAGTCCATCAGGAACGTAGATGTATTTTAATGGGAAGCTTGTAATTTTATTTGAATTTTGAACTGTTGTGAAGTCCTTGTTCAAATAACCGATTTTGGTCATATTCTCACCAAAAATGATGGTTTTGAACTGTGTACAACGGAAAAATACGTTGTTCGGAAGCTCTGTCATTGTGCTTGGAAACTTAACATAGTTAAGTGACATACAGTTTCTAAAGTTTTCGTTATCAGCGTCATTTTTAAGAATTTCAATACCCTCAGGAATTGTGAGAGATTTAAGGTTTGCCATATATTGGAACGCCTTATTTGGAAATTCCTTGTAAAGAGCGGTATTGTCTTCCCACTCAAGCACTCTTAACGGTGAACGATAACAAAATTGATCCGGAATTTCCGTCAACGTTTTTGGCAAATAAAGGAATAAAAGATGTGTGCCGTCTGCCATTTTGCAATATTGATTGAAATTAGCATCATTTCCAGCAGGCGGATTTGTGGCAGTTGCCATAAACAAAGCAGTATCGAATGTCTTAATGTCCATACCAAAGAAGTTCACGCTGACTACGTTTTGTGCCGTTACAGGTGCGGTAAATGTAAATTCACCGTCGGTAATCATACCAGCGTCGGCGGTTTTGATGCTTTTTACGGTAATATTGCGCACGTCAGTTCCGTTGTCGTCAGCTACAACGTACCAAGTGAGCGAATTGCCGTCTGCATCGGTTTTTGCGAGGGAGCCGGATTCAGATTTAATCATTTCGTATCTGATTCTAGCCTCGTATTCAGCAGTTGCACTGTAAAGCAGGTTTCCGTCCTCGTCGCTATAATTGTAGGTTGTTGCACCAACAGCAATAGCGAAAAGACAAACGAGCACAAGTGCTAAAACAGCTGAAATAAGCAGTTTCTTTTTCATTTCGGTTTTTTCTCCTTAATTATTTTATAATATAGCCTGCATACTGCAAATTACTTTTGATAAAATGCAGTATGCTCTTAGCTTTATTAACTATTTATTTGGCTTAAAGAGGTTTGAAGCGTTGATGATGAAGTCTGCAACTCCGTCTGCAACGTTTTCTACCTTAACGTCCTCTTGTGCTTCGCCTGAAGCTGAGAGGATGTCCTCTACCTCAATTTCCATTCTTTCATATTTTGGGGAAACGTATCTCATATTATTCCTCCTCCTTTGGAAGCTTGCTATAAGAAACTGTATGATACTTGTTACCGCTTATCGGTGCTTCAGGTTGAACGTATGATACCTTTGCGCCATCATTTACGTACATACCCATTACGATTTCAGCCGCCATAAGCTCCTCAGTATTAAAGCCAACGAGCTTAAGGTTGAGTGCTTCAAGCTTCATGCTTGATGCTTCCTTGCTGATTACTCCGCTAACGGTATTTCCGTTTGCGTCAAATATATCATCGTTTCCTATTGTCGCTGATGCAGCCGCAAATACGCCGTATACAAGCTCGTTGCCTGTGATTTCTTCATATTTTGCAATTGCTTCGTTATTCATTTTGTAGCCAACGGTAATTCCGCCAAGCTCTGCCTCAGATGCTGAGTAGCCAAGAGTTACGAAGAGTGCGTCAACGCTTTCTTCCTTTGTTTCGCCACAAGCGCACTCTAATACCTTTACGCCTGCTTTGCCATAGCCGTTTGCATAAGCTATGCTTAATACTGTGTCAAAGCTATGTGCTGCAACTGTGTATACGTCACCGTTTGCTGTTGCATGCAAGCCGTCTGCTAAGAAGTTAGTGCCTTCACCCTCTGAAACGTTGTTTGCAGGGTTCCAGCTACCGAAGTTACCACCGTAAACTTTGATTGTGCCACGGTTTGCGTCGTTTTCGTTAAGAGCCCAAATTCCATTTCTACCGTCGAAAGTACCGCCATTGATAACAGCTGTACCGCCGTTCTTTGTGTAGATAAGATCGTTTTGGTGGTTAGCGTTTGATGCAGATGAGTCACCGCCAACAGAGTAAGAACCGCCGTTGATAACAGCGTGACCACCGTTTGCCCAAACTGCACACCATGAGCCAACGCCTGCTGTGCCTGCGTTAACTGTACCGTTACCGTTTAAGGTAAGTGTTGCACCGTTTGTTACGATAAATGCATCGCCCTCGGACTTAATTGTAATGCCTGAGAAATCAAGAACTGTGTCCTTTGTGATTGTCACAGGAGCAAGGAGAACAATTGTTTCGCCAGCCTGTGCCTTAGCGATTGCTGCTTCGATTGATGAGAATGTGTAAGCTGTGCCGTTTGAATACTCAATGTAAGCAATGTTAGCGCCTTCCTCAGAGCCGTTAATTACGATCTTACCGGTGTTTGTACCGTTAGATGCTTCGCATGAATCGTCCTTGATGTCGAATTCAACGCCTGTTGCTGTGATTACTGAATTTGTAGCATTTGTAGCAAGTGCCAAAGCTGCATAGTTTTCAACGTCTGTTGCATCGTTACATGTGAGCTTACCGCCGTTAACTGTTTCCTTTACGTTAGCTGCTGCAACGTTAACAACGTTAAGACCTGTCAATGTACAGCCGTTGATTGTGATAACTGCGCCGCTTGCTGAGCCCGCAACGTTAACTGCGTAGTTAGCTGCAGTTGCTGTTACGTTGTCGATTGAAACGTTTGTTGAGCCGTTAATTACGTTAATTGCGCGCTCGCCGCTTGCAACTACTGTAACGTTCTTAATTGTAACGCCGTTTGCGCCGTCAACGTTAATTGCTCTTGCTGCTGTTGAAGTAATTGTCTTACCGTTACCGTCGAGGGTTATCGCTTTGCCGATTGTGATAATCTCGATTGCTTCAACGTTTGCAAGGAGAACAATTGTGTCGCCTGCTTTTGCATACTCGATAGCTTCTTCAATTGTTTCAAAGCCTGCATCACCCAATAATGCTATGATTCTTCCAACGTTTGCAACGCCTGTTACTGTTGCGCTTGCTGGGAAGATGTATGCTTCGCGAGAGTCGTCACTAACTGTGATTGTAGAATTTTCATCTACTGTAACCTTAACATTTTCACCTGTTGATGAAACAGTGATAGCACCGTAGTTTTCATTCTTAGAAGCGTCAACGTTTGTAATTGATGTGTTATTGATTTCAACATTTGAACCTGCGCCAGCTACATTAACAACAGCCAAACCTGTGAGGATTGAGTTATTAATTGTAACCTTAGCTGCGCCTGCGCTTGTTGCGACCATAACTGCATTGTTATTTGCAGTAGCTGTAACATTGTCAATTTCAACTGTTGCAACCTTGTTGATAATGTTGATAGCTCTTTCGCCAGCAACAATTGTCAAGTTAGAAATTGCAACCTCACCGTTAACATCAACGTTAATTGCTCTTGCTGCAGTTGATGTGATTGTGTGACCGTTACCGTCAAGAGTGATTGACTTGTCGATAACGAGAATTTCGCTGAGTGAAAGGTCAACGTAAAGCTTAATTACGTCGCCGTTTGCAAGGCTTGCATATGCTTGTGCAAATGTTTCATAGAATACACCGTTTACACTTGCTTCAATCTCGTTTGTTTCCTCGTAGTCACAACGTACACATTCGTTTACAATTACGTTTGTGCCATCTACAAGAGTCCAGCCGTTCATTGAGTGACCGAGTGCTTCACCATCTGTTGCGCCACAAGCTGAGCACGTCTTTGGTGCTGTACATGTAGCATCTGATAAAGTGTGTCCAAGTGCTTCGGTTACGTTATCTGTATAGCTATCGCCGCAAGCTGTGCAGGTGTGGGTTGTGTAGCCGCCGTTTACACAGTCGGGGGACGTTACGCTTGAAACGTACTTGTGACCGTAAGCAACACAAGGTGGTACGTCGTAAACCAAAACGTGTCTATCGGTAGGTAAATTGTCATAGTATGTCTTGTTAGCTAAATAAACACTATAGGTTACAGGAGCTTCACCCGGTGTGGTTGAGTTCTTTCCGGATGTATATCCATTAACAGCAGACTTAAAATGTCTGTCAGCTGAACAATTAGCCACTGCCTGTGCCTCTTCAAATGTACCTACAAAGAAGAACACAAGGCTTCTGTTGACTTCAATATAATTACTATCTTTGCCTCTGAAGGTGTCAAAGCTACTTCCAGTGGTGTTTACAGTGTTAGGAACGTACATATACTTAATTTGATAATTTTTTATACCCCAACTAGTATATACCGTTCTATAATCGGAATTGAGATAACCGATAAATTCCATTTTTTCGCCGAAGATAACGGTTTCGAAGCCGATGGAATGGTGGAATACATTATGCTCAAGACGTAACATTGTGCTTGGGAACTTTAGGTAAGTAAGAGAGAGGCATTCTCTAAAGGAATAGTCCTGAAGGGTTTCAATTCCTTCAGGAATGGTAAGCTCCTTGAGGTTTGCCATGTATTGGAATGCACTTTTGGGAACCGTCTTATAAAGCACGGTATTATCCTCAAATTCAAGCACTCTGATTGACGTGCGATAGCAGAAATGCTCCGGAATTTCAGTCAAGGTTTTGGGCAAATAGAGGAACAAAAGATATTTTCCGTTTGCCACCTGACAGTACTCAGAGTTACTACCACTTGGTGTTTTATTGGCAGTAGTCATAAAGAGCTTGCTGTCAAACGTCTTTATGTCCATGCCAAAGAAGTTCACGCTGACAACGTTATTTGCGGTAACATCACCTGTAAATGTGAATTTTCCGTTGGTGATAACGCCTGCGTCAGCGGTTTTGATGCTTTTAACGGTGATATTGCGCACGCTTGCTCCGTTGTCATCAGCCACAACGTACCAAGTAAGTGAATTTCCGTCTGCATCGGTTTTTGCAAGGCTACCAGATTCGGTTTGTATCATCTCGAATTTGGTTGCCTTTAATTCAGCGGTCGCACTGTAAAGCAGGTTTCCGTCCTCGTCGCTATAATTGTAGGTTGTTGCACCAACAGCAATAGCGAAAAGACAAACGAGCACAAGTGCTAAAACAGCTGAAATCAAGATTTTCTTTTTCATTTTGTCATTCTCCTTATAAAAAATTTGCGCTATAATATTAACATATATGTGGAAAACTGTCAACCTCAACAAAAAAAAAAAAAAAATGGCTCATTTTTGTGGAAGTTGCACAAAAAAGTGATGTATTTCCGTATGTGCGCGTAGGGCTTTCAGTTTGATTACTTGGAAAAGATTGGGCAGGTTGCACAAGTCAATTTTAATTGTTAAATATTTGTAAATTATTATATTATTGGGCGAAAAGGCGGTTTTTTGTTAGATTTTTGTAATAATTCGCTTTTTTGTTGCTTTTTTTGCGTCGGTGTGGTAGAATGCTTTTATCAATTTCTTACGAGGTACACTATGGAAAATATCAAATGGTTTAAGGAAGCAAAATACGGTCTTATGCTTCACTTCGGACTTTACTCAATGCTTGGCGGCGTTTATAAGGGTAAGCGCTCGGACTACTACTCGGAGTGGATTCAGTCCTACTGTGCAATTCCTAACGCGGAAATGGAAAAAATGGCGAAAAGCTTCAATCCCATTTATTTTGATGCGGACGAGTGGGCGCGCTTTGCTTGTGACTGCGGAATGAAATACGTGGTTATCACAACGAAGCACCACGATGGCTTTGCACTTTTTAAGTCCGAGGCGGACTCATATAACTGCCACGACTTCTCTATTTTCGGCCGCGACATAATTAAGGAACTTTCAGATGCTTGCCACAGGTACGGCTTGAAGTTTGGAATTTACTATTCACAAGACCTTGACTGGCACGAGAAAAACGGCGGCGGCTATCTCTCCGAACCTGTTGGTTGTGCAGGGGTTTCCTGGGACAACTCCTGGGATTTTCCAAACAAGGAAGAAAAGAATTTTGAGATAACGTACAGAAATAAAATTTTGCCTCAAATCGAGGAAATTATGACGAAATACGGCGAGATTGCGCTTGCTTGGTTTGATATGCCGATGACGCTCACGCCTGAGCAGAGCGAGGAGATTTACTCCCTTGTTAAAAAGCATCAGCCCGCTTGCCTAATTAACTCACGCCTAGGCAACGGAAAATACGACTACGTTTCCCTTGGCGACAATGAAATTCCAAGTGAATTTTCAGAAGCAAACGAGGCGGAGATTGACTACAACTCTATTGAGGGATTTAAGCCGTCACCATACGGATTTTACGAGTCAGCTTGCACCTTGAACGATTCGTGGGGATATAACACGTGGAACCACAATTGGAAGAGCGCGTCGGAAATTTACGAAAACAAAAAGCGCCTTAATGCGCTTGGAATAAATTATCTTATCAACATCGGTCCTGACCACTTAGGACGCTTCCCTGTTGAGGCACAGGAAATATTGCGCGGAGCGAGGGAGCTTGAGCTTGGCAACAATTGATAAAATTCAGAGCTTGTAACCAATCCCTCCGTCGCGGCAGGCGCGACACCTCCCTTTGCACAAAGGAGGCTGATGAGTGGAGCGAGGGAGCTTGAGAAAAACGAGAAATAAGCGGCAAATCAGACACGTCACCTACAATTTAGATTGTTCTAACCGAAATAAACGGGATGTCGAGGACGCCATCCCCTACAAGGGAAATATACACGTGAACATGTGATGATATCAACGCCAAAAACGTGGCAAAAACAGACACATAGTCGGGGATTTTTGTTTTTTTGATATAAAAAAGAGGCTGTCGCATTAGCGACGCCTCTTTTTAGCAGGGGATAGTGAAATGAGTGCAGAAGGCGTGAACTCGTACACGTATAGGGGTTCCTCAAACCGAAGAATGAGGTTTGGGGGTTCGCGTTGGCGTACTTAGTACGGCAAGCCCATTCCCAAAAATCTTGACAGATTTTAACGGGAGCCCTTGGGGCGTGCGAGGTCGCGTCTAAAAAACAGACACAAAAAATGAAGAGAACTTGCAAATTTTGCAAGTTCTCAACAATATACCGCTTTGAAATCAATATATATTATGGTTTTAGACGAGAATGTGTCTGTTTTTGTTCTGTGCTTATTACGCAAGTAACAAGGTTCTGCGTAGCAGGTTCTTATTGCAACAGCCCCTTTATTATGTTATTGAACTTCTGTTTCGTTTATCCAACCGTAGTTTGAATACGTGTTTTTTAGGTAATTTGCGTTTTCTGTCGGGTTATCAACGGAAATTATCATTCCTGCGCTTCCCTCTAAATACCATCTACTTGTAGAGCTTGCAAAGACTGCTCTTTCAAGTGCATTACATTCATAGAATGCAAGATTATTAATGTATTTAACGGTTGACGGAATTAAAATTTCACGGAGTGATGAGCAACCGTAGAATGCGCCTGCACGAATATAAACCGCCTTTTCCATATCTACCGATGTAAGTGACGTACATCCCTGGAATGCAAGCGAGCCTATTTCCGTTGCGTTTTTCATTTCTATGGACGTAAGGCTTGTGCAAAGTGCGAATGCGTATGAGCCGATTTCCAAGGCTGAATTACATTCAACCGTTTTAATTCCAAGACCGATAAACGCTCTTTCGTCGATAGCGGTTATGCTTTCTCCGTTGAGTGTGGTGGGAACGGAAATATCCTTTTCGCTACCGAAATAGCCTGTTATAGAATTGCCGTAATATGCAAATTTGCTTTCGTTGTCGTACGAAACACCGTCTACTATACTTCCTATTTGCGTTTGAATACCGTTTACGTACGCCATACCGCCTATTAGGATATTACCCGATGGCGTTTCGGCAAGAATTCTCCAATCGCCGCCCGGATACGAGCTGTTTTCAAGCAAAATTCTAATACCCGTGTTTGTATTATAAAATGCTTTCGCGCCTATTTCACAGCCGTTTGGCACGTAAACGTGTAAGAGCCCTTGGCATCCCTCAAAGAAGCGCTCGGGAATTTGTTTTGTGCCTTCTCTTATCACGATAGAGGTGATGTCGGTTGATTCAAGGCGTGAAATCGTATTGAATTTGTAGTAAATTCCTTCATAAAGTGTTTCGCTGACTAAATCGTAATTAACTGCGTTTTCACCGCATATTTTAACGTTTTCGCCGCCGTATATTGCTTCTAGCTCTCCGCAGTTATCAAATGCGAACGCGCCGATTTCTTCAACCGAGGAAGGGATTGATACAGAGGTGATATTTGATGCATAGAACGTTTTTTCGCCTATATAGGTAGCACCACTTGGGATTTCGAGTGCTCCGCTGATTTCATTTCCGCCGATTTTAACGTTTTGGCAAATTGCAAACACAGATTTTTCAAAATCCTTTTGGCAATACTCCAAAAGTGTCATTTCAAGGTTAATTTCATTTAAGTATAGGTTTGCAAGCTTTGACAAGATGTCTACGCTGTCCTTTATTGTGATTACGATGCCATTATCTTTTGAGCTTGCGTACATAAACGCGTTTTCGTGAATTGTGCTGTTTTTGTAATCGCAATAAATTCCGCCTATTGTTGCGTTGTAGAATGCATACTCACCGACAGTAACGTTATCAGAGATTTCAAGGCAGTCAACCTCTATGCCGTATAGGGCGTATGAATTTACGCTTGTACCCTTTGGAAGTGTGAGCGTTGTGAGCTTTGCAAGGGCTAAGGAGTTTTGTGCAAGCGTTACGTTTTCACCAAGTGTAACCTCCGTCAGCTCGCAGCTTGAAAACGCGGACTCGCCAAGCTTGGCACCATTTGGAATCACAATCTTCTCAATAGGACACTCACGGAATGCATATTCACCGATTTCAACGCCCTCGGGCAAGCCTGAAACGGTTGTCAGGTTTTCGCACCATTCAAATGCAGAGTCACAGATTTTTGTAACACCGCTATGGAAAATCACCTCGGTAATACTTAAATTGCCTGAGAATGCGCCGCTTGGAATTTCTGTTACGCTTTCGGGAATAACGAGAACGGAAATTTGCTCTCCTCCTACCAAAACGCCGTTATTTGCGTTTGGAAGGGTGAAGTTTTCGTTGAAAATTTGCTCAATGCTTGGGATTATCACGGTTCCAACGTT
>JBGVIN010000124.1:0-16737 GCA_045123255.1 Eubacteriales bacterium | reverse complement strand
AAGCTGCCAAGTATAAGAATTTTAGAGTTTTCTTGGTAAAACGGCTCAATCGGGTGAACAATTTTCATATTTTGGCTGAAATCTCCTTCAAGTATCTATCAATTTCTTCTCTTGACTTAAAGACAATAAAATCCTTCGTTGGGTATTTCCTATGTAGCTCAAGGATTTTTGGCTTTCTTTTTACCTCAAATTCCTGCGCGCCCTTTATAAATTCGTCAAAATTCCCCTCTTTTTTGTCTAAAAAGCTCGGAAAATCACTTCTTTTGCGCTCTTCTCTTTGCTTTATAGCATCTAAGCAAGTTTTCAGGTCAATATCTAAGAAAAATATCGCGTCCGCTTCCCTAAATCTTATTTCAAGGGTGCTTACGTGCATTCCGTCTATTATCCAACGTTCATTTTTTACTAAATTTTCTTGGATTTCTGCCCATTCCTCTCGGCTTGGATGCGTCCAATTTTCTTTCCAATATAGCAAGTCTAAGTGTATAAGCGGTAACCCTGTTATTTCAGCCAATTTCTTTGAGAAATGGCTCTTTCCGCTTCCATTATTGCCAACGACAATTGCTCGTTTATAACTAAATATCATTGTAAATTCCTTGAAATTACCTTATTTATAATAAAATTATATCATTTAATATATTATAATTCAATATAGTTATCACGAATATTAAAATTTTCGAAAAAAATTGAAAATACTCTTGACAAATATGTTATTAGATGTTATACTTGTAAAGTAATTTGGTTTACACCTATTTGGAGGACTATTATGTTTGAAAAAAATCTTAATATTTCTCTTCTTTTAGACTTTTACGGCGATATTTTGAGTGAAAGACAGCTTGACATGCTTTCATTATATTACAACGAGGACTGCTCGCTTTCAGAAATTGCCGAAACTTATTCTATTTCGCGCCAGGGTGTACGAAGCGTGCTTAAAAAAAGCGAAGCTATTCTCTATGATATGGAAAATAAGCTTGGTCTTGCCGCTCGATTTATTAAAATGCGCGATAAATCCGCAGAAATTGCGTCAGAGCTTGATATTATCAATTCAACAATAAATAATGACGATATTTCTTCTAAAATTAGGTCCTTGGTTAAAGAAATCAAGGAAATGGCAGACTACTAATAGGAGGTATCAATTATGGGAATGTTCCAAAACTTAGCTGATAAGCTTTCTAATGCTTTCAAAAGATTCAGAAGCAAGGGCAAGCTTACTGAGGCGGACGTTAAAGAAGGAATGCGCGAGGTTAAGCTCGCACTTTTAGAGGCGGACGTTAGCTTTAAGGTTGTTAAGGACTTTATAAAAAGAGTTACCGAGCGTGCCGTTGGTACACAGGTGCTTGAAAGCTTAATGCCCGGTCAACAGGTTGTAAAAATTGTTCACGAAGAGCTTATTGAGCTTATGGGTAAAACACAAGCGAAGCTCGAAATTTCATCAAGACCGCCAACAATTATTATGATGGTTGGCTTACAGGGTGCAGGTAAAACAACTCACTCAGGAAAAATTGCGGGTCTTTACAAAAAGCAAGGCAAAAATCCTTTGCTCGTTGCTTGTGACGTTTACCGTCCTGCGGCAATTAAGCAATTACAAATTGTCGGCTCACAGCTTAATATTCCTGTGTTTGCCGATGAAAAATCAAAAAATCCCGTTTCTATTGCAAAAAACGCAGTTGAATTTGCAAAGAAAAACGGCAACGATATGGTATTTATCGATACGGCAGGCCGTTTACACGTTGACGAGGTTCTTATGAAGGAGCTTCAAGACATAAAGCAAACGGTTGGACCAACTGAAATTCTTTTGGTTGTTGACTCTATGCTCGGTCAAGATGCGGTTAACGTTGCAGAATCGTTCAATGATATGCTTGATATCACGGGCGTGGTTCTCACAAAGCTTGACGGCGATACCCGTGGCGGTGCTGCTCTTTCCGTTCGTTACGTTACAGGGAAGCCTATTAAATTCGTTGGTACAGGCGAAAAGCTTGATACTATTGAGCCATTCCACCCTGACAGAATGGCATCAAGAATTCTTGGTATGGGTGACGTGCTTACGCTTATTGAAAAGGCTGAGGAAGCATACGACAAGAAGCAAGCAGAGGCGCTCGAAAAGAAAATGCGCGAAAATTCCTTTACTCTTACCGATTATCTTGAGCAAATGGCTCAGCTCAAAAAGATGGGCTCACTCGAAAGCGTAATGGCTATGGTACCGGGTATGAGTGGCAAGGACGTAAAGGTTGACGAGGATATGATTGTAAGAACAGAAGCAATTATTCTCTCAATGACGGTAAAGGAAAGAAACAACCCCGATATTATTAACTCCTCACGCAAGAAAAGAATCGCTAAGGGTAGCGGAACGAGCGTTGAAGAGGTTAACAAGCTGCTTAAGCAATTCGATCAAATGAAAAAGCTTATGAAGCAAATGTCCTCAGGCAAATTCAAAGGATTTGGCTTTGGCAAAAGGATGAAAATGCCGTTTTAATGGCTTTTTATAAAATGATAAAAATTATATAAATATATGGAGGAAACAAACAATGGCAGTTAAAATGAGACTCAGAAGAATGGGCGCAAAGAAGGCTCCCTTCTACCGTGTAATTGTTGCGGACGAAAGATCACCAAGAGATGGTAAGTTTATCGATGAAATCGGTTACTACAATCCTCTTACAAATCCTGCAGACATTAAGATCAACGCTGAAAAGGCTGAAAAGTGGTTGCAGAACGGTGCACAACCTACCGAAACAGTTAAATCTCTTCTCAAAAAAAGCGGTATTGTAAAATAATTCAAAAGAAAGGGATTATTTTATAATAATCAATGGTGTGCAAAATGATCAATCTTAGCACAGTTCTTTCTAATATCGCAAAGTCAATTGTTGACCACCCCGACAAGGTTCAAGTTACCGAGCAAGAGGAAGGCAACGAGATTTTGATGACTCTTAGCGTGGCTGAGGAAGATATGGGCATGATTATCGGAAAGCGTGGCAAGATTGCCAAGGCTATCCGCACTGTGATGAAAACAGTCGCTAAAATCGATGAAAAGAAAGTTACAGTAGAAATTAAATAAAAAATAGGGCGCACTGCCCTATTTTTTTATTGACTTTCAAGATAAAAAATATTATAATTAACATAGTAAATTGAAGGAGAAAATCATGCTTACACCAATTAAATTAAATCCTGTATGTAAAGAGATTATTTGGGGCGGAAATCGCCTTAAAAACGAATATAACAAAAAATCCGACCTTTCAAACGTTGCCGAGAGTTGGGAGCTAACCTGCCGCACAGACGGTATGAATACTATTGTTGGCGGCGAATACGACGGCATAACGCTTGAAGAATATATAAAAGAAAACGGTGAAGCGGTTGTTTCAAATACTAAGCAGCCATTCTTTCCGCTTCTTATTAAGTTTATAGACGCAGAGGACAACTTGTCCGTTCAGGTTCACCCCGATGATGAATACGGACTTAAAAATGCAAATTCTCTTGGCAAGACCGAAATGTGGTATATAATCGATGCCAAGGAAGGCGCGCAGCTCGTTTACGGTCTAAACGAGGGTGTGACAAACGAGGAGTTTGCAGAAGCAATCAAAAATGGTTGTGTTGAAGATAAGCTAAACTACGTTGACGTAAAAAAAGGCGACGTATTCTTTATCCCAAGTGGACTTGTACACGCCATCGGCAAAGGAATTTTGCTTGCGGAAATTCAGCAGAATTCTAATATCACTTATCGTGTTTACGACTATAACAGAGTTGGAAAGGACGGCAAGCCAAGAGAGCTTCATGTTAACGACGCGCTCAACGTTATAGTAAACAGAAATCAAGCAGAAATCGAAAAAATACAATTTTCGACAAATGTAAAAGATTATAACACTCTTGCATCGTGCGAATACTTTAATGTAAAGAAATTCAATATTGACGGCACTTGCGAGTTTTTGACAAATGCCGAAAGCTTTGCATCGATACTCTGCTTAGATGGATGCGGAAACATTGAGTATAACGGTTACGAATACCCTGTTTCTAAGGGTGACTCTTACTTCATTCCTGCAAATTTAGGCGAATTTTCAGTAAGCGGCAAGCTTGAAATTATAGTTTCAAAAATTAAATAAAACTTAAAAAATAGCATCCAAGGTTTTAACTTGGATGCTTTCTTTTATTATTTCTTTTTCAAAATTCGGTTCATAAATAACTTCAAGGGAAACACCGAAACACCTATAAACGTCATAATCGCGCCAAAGATTTTCATTATAAGACAAATCACAGTAATGGTATTTACGGAATTATATAAATCCTCAGGACGAGTTAAATCGTTTGGAAAAACAAAGCCTACTATCAAAAGTGTTATTCCTGAAGAAATAAGTATAATAGCTAAAGCGTATATGATTTTTTGTGCAAGAGAGAAATTTTTCGAGTTGTTGTCCAAAACTATCATTTTTGTTTCTTCTTCAGATAACAAAGTATTTACGTTAACATTCATTAAGTCGGCAAGCTTATTCATATTTTCAGAGCTTGGATAGATAACACCGTTTTCCCATTTTGAAATCAAAGTGCGAGAGACAAATAATTTACTTGCCAAATCGCTTTGAGTCATATTATTTTCTTCTCTGAATGATTTTAGCCTTTCTTTGAATTTCATATCAACCACCCTCACTTTCTGCTCTAATTATATATCATTAAGCTACAAATGTAAAGTGAAATAACATTTCACACTTGTGAAAATCTTATTAACAAGAAAAACCGAGCATTTGGCTCGGTTTAATCTTATATTATTTTTCGAAATATAAATTAGTCGCAGTTTTCCCAGTTGTGGTAAACCTCGGTTACGTCCTCGTTGTCTTCAAGGTGCTCGATAAGAAGGTTCATATACTTAATATCGTCATCGGATGTAAGCTCAACGTAGGTTGATGGGATTTTATCGTGGTCACAGGAAACATACTTATAGCCAGCCTTTTCAAGGTCAGCTGCAACTGCTTCAAGGTCGGCATCCTCAGTATATACAATATAAGCCTCCTCGTCTGCAACGAAGTCAGCGGCGCCTGCTTCGAGAGATGCTTCCATGAGTGCGTCCTCGTCGTAACCGTCTTCCTTTGAGAAGGTAATAACGCCTTTATCCTCGAAAAGATATCCAACGCATCCTGTTGTGCCAAGATTTCCCTTATACTTACTAAAATATGAACGAATTTCAGGTGTTGTACGGTTGGTGTTATCTGTAGCCGCTTCAACGATAACGGCAACTCCGCCCGGACCGTAGCCCTCATATCTCATTTCCTCGAGTGCGGTTGCATCAGATGAGCTTGCCTTTTTAATTGTTCTTTCGATATTATCGTTAGGAACGTTGTTTTGCTTAGCCTTTTGAATGAGCTGAGCCAATTTTGCGTTAGAAACAGGGTCGGGACCGCCTGCCTTTACAGCAACAGCAATCTCCTTACCGATTTTTGTGAAGATTTTTGCTCTTTGAGCATCAGTCTTCTCTTTTTTATGCATTATATTTTTCCATTTGCTATGTCCTGACATATAAACCTCTTAAATCTTTTCTGTTTTTTTCATGCATATAAGCTCAAACGCATTTCCGAGAACCACTTTGGTTGCGCTTGTAAGTCTTACACGAGTATTTCTAATTTCCTCATCATTTACAGTCGTTATCTGACAGTTATGATAGAATTTATTGAATGCGCTGCAAACATCAATTATATATCTTGTAATAACCGATGGCTCGTATTCCTTAATTGCATCCTTAACCGCTTCACCAAACTTGGAAAGAACCTTCAAAAGGTCGGATTCCTCATTAGTTGTGATTTTCGGTTCAGTTGCAAGATAATCAATATCGCTTGCTTTATCAAGAATACCACAGGTACGTGCATAGGTGTACTGTGCATAAGGACCCGTGTTGCCCTCGAAGCTAAGCGCATCCTTCATTACAAAATTGATATCCTTAATTCTATTATTATATAAATAGTAGAAAACAACAGATCCAACGCCGACAGCCTCGGCAACCTCATCCTTATTTTCAAGGTTGGGGTTTTTCTCATTTATAATTTCGCTAACCTTTTCAATTGCTGTTTTGAAAAGATCCTTAAGCAAAATAACGTTTCCTGTTCTTGTTGCAAGCTTTTCGCCGTTTATGCTAACTGTGCCGTAAGGAACGTGAACAAGCTTGTCGTACCAATCATAGCCCATAAGCTCAACAACCTTGAACCACTGTGCAAAGTGAAGACTTTGACCTGCTGAGGTAACGTAAACCGCTTTATCAAAATCATACGTTTCTTTTCTGTAAACCGCCGCGGCAATATCACGTGTTGGATAAAGCGTTGAGCCGTCTCTTTTAAGAATTAAGCACGGTGGCATATTATATTCGCTTAAATCTACGATGGAGGCACCGTCATCAATCTTCATAAGACCGCTATTTCTGAGCTTTTCAACCTGCTTTGGCATCTTGTCCGTGTAGAAGCTCTCGCCCTTATAGCTATCAAACTCTATACCGAGCTGCTTATAGGTCTTTTGGTATTCCTTTAAGCTGATTTCAACGAACCATTTCCAAAGGCGCGTATTTCTTTCGTCGCCATGCTCAAGCTTTGTAAACTCGTCACGAGCCTTTTGATTTAAGGACTCATCAAGCTCTGCCTCTTGGTGGAACTTAACGTAAAGCGCAACTAAGCCGTCAACGCCTTCCTTTTCAATCTCCTCGTCGCTTCCCCACATATTGTACGCGGTGATAAGCTTTCCAAACTGAGTGCCCCAGTCACCGAGATAGTTAATGCCAACGCAATTATAGCCTTGGAACTCGTGGAGCTTTTTGAGCGAGTGACCTATTACAGTCGTGCCGAGATGTCCAATATGGAACGGCTTTGCAACGTTAGGTGAGGAATAGTCAAAAACAGCGGTTTTGCCCTCGCCTGAGAAGTCTGAGCCGTATTTTTCTTTTTCGTTTTCTATTTTGAAAAGAACGTTTTTAGTGAGATAATCGGCTGAAACGAAAATATTCAAATATCCGTTAACCGCTTGTACCTTTGATACTACGCTTGACACAAGCTTTTCTTCAATTTCCTTGGCAATAATCGGGGGTGCTTTTCTTAAAATTCTTGATAGCTTAAAGCAAGGAAAAGCAATATCGCCAAGTGATGAGTCGGGCGGGTATTCAAACATAGACATAAGCTCGTCAGTTGTGAGTGAAATATCAGCTGAAATCTCCTTTAAGCAAGCGAGTAAATCGTTTGCAACAAGATTCTTAAATTTATTCATAAAACTTCCTTAATTTAATTAGTCGTTGTGCTTTTCAAGTAATGCGTGAATTTTTTGAACGGGGTTAAGAAGTGTGCTAATTGAACCGTCGTTATTAAGAGTGTCAACAAGTAATGAAACGTATTTGCTGAGATTTACGTTACAATACCACTCACGTGAAAGGATTTCCTTTGTGTGATACGTTAAGTTGGTAGCAAAAATCTTATCGAAAATTCCGTCCTCGTAAGCCTTGTCAAATTTTTCAAGACCGTTACAGAAGAGAGCAAACGTTGCAAAAACAAAAACTCTCTTAGCTCCTCTTCCCTTTAATTGCTCGGCAACGTCAATCATAGAGTCACCCGAGGAAATCATATCATCAACTACGATAACGTCCTTACCTGTTAAATCGTTACCTAAATACTCGTGAGCCTCAATTGGGTTTTTACCGTCAATAATTACTGAATAGTTTCTTCTCTTGTAGAACATACCAAGCTCAATTCCAAGAACTGATGCAATATACATAGCGCGGCTGATTGCACCCTCGTCAGGAGAAACAACCATTAAGCTTTCCTTGCTAAGGTTAACGTCGGGAACGTTTTTAACAAGAGCCTTGAGCATTTGATATGCAGGTCTTACGTTATCAAATCCTGAAAGCGGAATAGCATTTTGAACACGTGGGTCGTGAGCGTCAAAGGTAATAATGTTGGTCACACCCATAGCAGTAAGCTCTTGAAGTGCAAGCGCACAGTCAAGTGACTCTCTTGCGGAGCGCTTATGCTGTCTGCCCTCGTAAAGCATAGGCATAATTACGCTAATTCTTCTCGGCTTGCCGCCCGTTGCCGCGATAACTCTTTTAAGATCCTGGAAATGGTCATCAGGGCTCATTGGCACCTGCATACCGTACATTTTGTACGTTACGCCATAGTTAAAGCAGTCGGAAATAATGTAAAGGTCAAGACCTCTCATTGATTCGCTAATAAGCGCCTTCGCCTCACCCGAGCCAAATCTTGGACATTGAGCGTCAACAACAAAGGATTTGTCTGTGTTTCTTAATTGCTTCAAATAATTGTCAACCTGTGCAGTAAATTCCTCACAGCCTCTCATACCAATTACTTTAAGCTCACCATTCAAATGTTCGTTCATACTATCTCCCCCATAGTTAGTAAAATTTAATTGTAGATTTCAGCACTTTGCCCGTACTGAATAAAAGGCTTATCTCTTTGAAAGAACTTCCTTTTCGTACTCCTTAACCTCTTTAAGCCAAGAAATACCGCAAGGAACGCCGCATTCGAGACAGTACTTGTCCCAAACCGCCTCAAATGGCATTGATTTAAGCTCCTCAATCCAAGCAAGACGTGATGTGTAGTCCATTTCAAGCTCAAGCTTCTTCATCACAGCTGTAGGCTCGAGCATAGCATAAAGGAGTGCCTTTTCAATGTTTCTTGCACCGATAACCCAAGCGGCAATTCTGTTAATGCTTGCGTCAAAGAAGTCAAGACCGATATGTATTCTGTCCATTGCTTCGCTTCTAACAATTTCCTCAGCGATAGCTTTAAGCTCATCGTCGAAAATAACAACGTGGTCACTGTCCCATCTAACAGGTCTTGAAACGTGAAGCAAAAGACCGGGGGTAAATTGTAGCGCTGTTGAAATTTTATCTGAAATAACCTCTGTTGGGTGGAAATGTCCAGCGTCAAGTGTTAAATATTGACCCTTCTTAGCGCAGTAACCGAGATAAAAGTCATTAGAGCCTACCGTGCAGCTCTCAGCGCCGATACCGAAAACCTTTCCCTCAAGTGCCGCAACATTGTATCTTGGGTCAACCTCTACCGCAAAAATTTGGTCAAGTGAGTCCTCAAGACGCTCTCTGTATCCCTTTCTGTCAACAGGAATATCCTTAAATCCATCCGGAATCCAGTAGTTGCTTGCACAAACCTCTCCCATTTCCTTACCGATATATTCAGCAATTTTTCTTGTTGCTATTACGTGGTCGATCCAGAACTTACGAATTTTTTCGTCATGGTGAGAAAGAGTAAATCCGTCATCGGAGTTTGGATGTGAGAAGCAGGTTGGGTCAAGATTTAATCCAAAGCCGTTCTCTTTAGCCCATTTAATCCAAGCATCGTAATGCTCAGGCTTAATTTGATCTCTTGGAACGCTCTCACCCTTATTATCAAGATATATAGCGTGCAAGCTAAGCTTTTTCTTACCCGGAATCATTGAAGCCGCTTTAACAAAGTCAGCTTGAAGCTCCTCTATATTTCTTGCAGCACCGGGATAGTTGCCCGTTGTTTGAATACCGCCCGTTAAAGGACCGCTGTTTTCAAAGCCCTTTACGTCGTCACCCTGCCAGCATTGAATTGAAATCGGAACGTTTTTAAGTCTTGCAATTACCGCATCGGTGTCAATGCCTATTTCAGCATATGATGCTTTTGCAAGCTCATACATTTTTTCTACATTTGCGCTCATTTTATATTTCCTTTCCACAGATAGCTAAAAATCTTTGGTACGCATCCTCCCAAGCTTCATTATAGCTTGGCTCATACGTTTTAACATCAAATGATGAGGTGATAATTTCTCTTGCCTCGTAAATATCCTTGATTTCACCCGCCGCAATAGCCTGCATTGAGATGTTACCGATAGCGGTTGCCTCAACAGGGCCTGCATAAACGGTTCTGTTCGATGCATCAGCAGCCCACTGACAAAGAACAGCTTCCTTAGTACCGCCGCCTACAATGTTAATTGAGGAGTACTTTTTACCCGTCATAGCCTCGATAGACTCAATTGTTTGTCTATAACAAAGCGCCAAGCTTTCAAGAATACATCTAACAACCTCGCCAACCGTTTCGGGAACGTGTTGACCTGTCTTACGGCAAAATTCTCTGATTCTGCCCGGCATATCACCAGATGGCGAGAACAAAAGGTTATTAGGATCGATAAAGCAAGCAAGAGGGTTTGATGCAAGTGCCATTTGTGTAAGCTCGTCAAATGAGTAGCTTTGACCCTCGCGCGTCCATTGTCTTCTCGACTCTTGTTCAAGCCAAAGACCCATAATGTTTTTAAGGAATCTGATTTTTCCGCCTGCACCGCCCTCATTTGTGAAGTTGTGTGCAAGTGAAAGCTCATTGATAACAGGCTCGTCGTTTTCAACGCCCATAAGCGACCAAGTACCGCTGCTAATGTAAACGAAGTCATCACCGCGCTTTGCAGGAACGGCGATAACTGCACTTGCAGTATCGTGAGATGCGATATTAACAACGTCGGCTTTAATATCACCAAGCTCGGAAATTAAGGCAGGGGTAAGCTTGCCAACCTTGTTGCCCGGCATAACGAGCGGTGCAAACAAGCTTTCTTTAATACCGAAAGCGTTAAGAAGCTCACTTGAAATTGCTCTATTCTTAGCATCTAGGAGCGCACCTGTTGATGCAATTGTATATTCTGTAAACTTTTCACCCGTTAAGAAGTAGTTAAGCAAATCGGGTGTGAAAAGCATTTTATCAGCATTTTCGATTATGTAAGGTCTATCTCTTAAATCAGCAACCAATTGATATATTGTGTTGAAGTTAATTGTTTGAATACCCGTAATACCGTAAAGCTTTTCAAACGGAACCGTTTTGAATGCGTATGGCTGAATATTATCAGTACGCATATCACGATAATGATATGGGTTAGCCATAAGAGCGCCTTTTTTGTCAATAAAGCCATAATCTACGCCCCAAGTGTCAATACCGATGCTTTTTATATCCTTATCCTCGGATAATGCGCATTTAGAAATTGAAGATTTAATTTCGTGAAAAATTCTTAAAATATCCCAAGAGAAATTTCCGTTTGTCATAACGGGTTCGTTTGGGAAACGGTGATTTTCGTTGATTTCAAGCTTTTTACCGTCAAAAGAGCCAACTATACCTCTGCCGCTTGATGCGCCAAGGTCAATTGCAAGCATTTTTAATTTTGCCATACTTACTCCTTAAAAAATAATTTTACTATTATATTATAACAAAGTGAATTGCAAATTTCAAGTATATATATTATAAATATATAAAATTGTAATTAAAATGAAAAAAGGCGAAAATTTTCGCCTTTTTGTCTATATTTTCAACAAAATTATTTTAATTCAAGCACGGTAACTCCGAAGTCGCCCTCGCCGTACTCTCCGTTTCTGTATTTTCTAACACGAAGATCGGTTCTGAAAAACTCCCAAAGTCCTTTTCTTAAAGCACCTGTGCCCTTGCCGTGAACAATAGTAACGCTTTTTATGCCCGCGATGAGTGCTTGGTCAATATATTTGTCAATTTCCACCCAAGCATCCTCGATGTTTCTGCCTCTTACGTCATACGACGGTGAAAAGCTTTTATCAACTGATATTGTTTTCTTAGTTGGCTTTGGCTTCGGCAGACTTGCTTGCGGCTTATGCTCAGCTGTAACGAGATACAAATTTTTAACGTTAGTTTTGGTCTTAATAATTCCTGACTGAACAGTTACGTTTCCCGATTTATCGGGATCGTCAAGCAAGGTTGCCTCACTACCGATATTGCGTAGAATAACGTTATCTCCCTTTTTAAGAGCGCGCGGAAGCGTGTAATCACTCGGAATTTCCGTAACGACAGGGTTATATATATCGTCAGCACTGAGAAGCTTTGAGCGCAGCTCCTTTTTTGCCGACGCATACATGCTTGCAAAGCCGTTTTTATCCTTTTCCTTCTGCAATTTATCTAGCTTATCAAAGACAAACTCGGCACTTGCGCGTGCGCCTGAAATAATTTCTCGCGCTTTTTCGGTAATCGCTGCGCTTTCCGCTTCTGCTTTGCCAAGCTTTTCCTTCAGCTCCCTTTCGGCGTTTTGCTTAAACACTTCATATTCATGACGGAGCCTTGCCTCTTCGCGTCTTTCCTTTTCTAAAAGAATTCTTTCACGCTCAAGTCTTTCAATAACAGCCTCAAAATTGCGCGAATCATCGTCAATCAGGGATTTTGCACGGTTAATTATATCATTTGAAATTCCAAGCTTTTGAGATATTAAAAAAGCGTTTGATTTACCGGGCGCGCCTATTATCAATCGATAAGTAGGCTTAAAGGTATTTATATCGAATTCACAGGATGCATTGATAACGTTTTGAGTGTTAAGTGCAAATGCTTTAAGCTCGGCATAGTGTGTGGTTGCAGCACAAAGTGAGCGATTTTTAAGCACCATTTCAAGAATAGACTGTGCAAGTGCCGCACCTTCGATTGGGTCAGTGCCTGCGCCAAGCTCGTCAAACAAAACGAGTGAATTTTCGGTTGATTCGTTAATAATGTTAGCAATAGAAACTATATGTGAGGAAAACGTTGAAAGTGACTGCTCGATGCTTTGTTCATCACCGATATCGGGGAAAACGCCGTCAATTACGCACATTTTAGCATAGTCACAGGGGAGCTGCATACCACTTTGCGCCATAAGAACGAACAAGCCGAGTGTTTTTAGCGTTACGGTTTTACCACCGGTGTTTGGACCTGTAATAACAAGCATATTATAGCTATCGCCGAGTGAAACGTTTATCGGCACTACCTTGTTTTTATCAAGTAATGGGTGGCGTGCGCGAGTAAATTCTAATACACGAGCATCGGTAAACTCGGGAGCAACCGCATTCATTTTATACGAAAGCTCAGAAAGTGCAAAATACAATGCAATTTCTGTAATGTTGTTGTAGTTTGAACGAAGCTTGAAGCCAAAATCTGCAATTTTTTGCGAAAATTCCGCTAAAATTCTTTCAATTTCCGCCTGCTCCTCGCTGTAAAGAGTGCGAAGCTCGTTGTTGGCATCGACAACAGCCATAGGCTCAATAAACAAGGTCGCGCCTGTGCCTGAGGTATCGTGAATTAAGCCCTTAATCTCGTTTTTATCCTCGTTTTTCACAGGCAAAACGTATCTGCCGTTACGCATTGTAACCAAATTTTCACGAAGGTGCTTTGATTTTTCGCCTGTTAAGTAGCTTTGCAAAATTTCACGAATTTTGTTAGATTGATATCTAATTTTCCTTCTTACGTCGGCAAGCTTTGGACTTGCATCGTCTGCAATTAAGTCCTCGCCCAAAATAGCCTTAAATATTGATGCTTCAAGCGCTTTATTTGGAACAAGAAGCTCAAAGATTTCAGAAAGCAAGGACGGCTTAATAGCATCAGAGCGAATATATTCAATTAAAGTTCTTGCTGTTTGAAGTGAAATACCCACGTCAAGTATCTCGCGCGGCGACAAAATTGAATTTTTCTCCGCTTTTTCAATTGTATCTAAAACGTCAGGAACAGAATTAAAGGAAGGAACACCCTTAATTCCTGCCATTTCCTTTGCGTTGGCGGTTAATTCCTGTCTGCGCTTAACGGTGTGCTCGTTTGAGGAAGGGAGTAATGCACGCGCGCGTTTTTTTGCGCCTTCAGTAAGTGCAATATCGGCAAGAAAGCCTTTAATTTTTTCAAATTCAAGAATTCTCGTTGACTTGTCAAGATTAAGCAAAATTATCCTCCCCTTAAATTAGTGATTTATAAAAGCCTAAGGAATAAAATCCTCTTTCAAGCTGATTAAGTAAAAACTTTTCGCAAGCGGTATAGAACGAGGAAAGCTCGTCCTCATCTAAATTAAATGACAAAAATCTCTCTGCTCGCGCTCCTATTACGTACTGCATAGCGGCAAGTACGCTTTCGGAAATAATTGCTATAGGTTTTGAAAGACCACGCTCTAAAAATTCATTTTCGGCACTTGCATAAAATAATTTATTTTTGCAATTATCGCAATAAATAATTCCGTCAACTATATCAAAATAGTAAAACCTCGAGGCGTTGCTTCCACATTCCACGCAACCGTCAAAATTTGGTGAAAATCCAGCAATTACAGCTATTCTCAATTCAAAACAGGCTCTTATAAATTCGAGCGGCTTTATATTTTTGGCAATTGCATAAAATGTATTTAGCGAAAGCTTTAATATATCATCCTCTTCCTCGCCCTCGCGCGATACGTCATTTACGACGTCACAAATAAAAGAAGCAAGTGAAAGCTTAGTTATATCGGTTCTGATATCGTAATAGCTCTCAATTAAATCGGTATCTGTGATGTAATAAAGATTTCCGCGCTTCCTTAAACCAAAGGATGCATACGAAAAAATCTGACAGGAAGCCATATGTCTGTTTCTGACACTTTTTGCGCCCTTTGCAACGGCAACGATTTTTCCGTACCTTTCGACCAAAAGTGTTAGAAGCTTATCGTTTTCACCAAGATCCTTCTCTGCAATAACAAGGGCATTGCTTTTTATCTCGGTCATGTTATCTCCTTGATATTATAGCCAAGGTTATTAAGATTAAGTGTGCTATCGCGCCATTTTTCCTTAACCTTAACCCAAAGGCTAATAAAGACCTTCACACCAAAAAAGCGCTCTAAATCTTCTCTTGCGTACGAACCAATTCGTTTAAGAGTTTCTCCGTTTTTGCCGATGATAATTCCCTTATGCGAGGCTCTTTCACAGTAAATATCTGCTCTAACCTTAATAATTGAGCCCTCGTCCTTAAATTCCTCAATTGAAACGGCAGTGCCGTGAGGAACCTCGTCGGAAAGAACTCTTAGTAGCTTCTCTCTTATAGTTTCGGCAACGATAGTTCTCTCGGGTTGGTCAGTTATAATATCATCGGGGAAAAACCATTCGCTCTCGCAAAGATATTTTGAGCATTCCTCAATTACCGCGTCTACGCCGCTACCGCGTGATGCACTTGTAGGAA
Source organism: Eubacteriales bacterium (assembly GCA_045123255.1). Lineage (GTDB taxonomy): Bacteria > Bacillota > Clostridia > Oscillospirales > CAG-272 > RGIG2000. The sequence goes on along the minus strand of JBGVIN010000124.1, from coordinate 1,801 downwards.
CAACCGCATCGAATTTGTAGTAGCTATCGTATTCCATAATGGTTTTAGCAACCTTTTCTGGCGTTGCCATATCGGTTTTATTCAAAACCAAAATAGCGGGGAGCTTTGATTTTTTAATTTTCTCTATGATATTTTGCTCAATTTCACCAAGTCCGTAGTTTACGTCGGCAATTAAAATTACCGCGTCGGAAGAGCCAATCGATGAGTCGGAGGCTGCAAGCATATATTCTCCAAGCTTCGTTCTCGGCTTTTGAAAGCCGGGAGTATCAAGGAAAACTATCTGGTTCTCGTCCTTTGTGTATATGCCTGTAATTCTGTTACGCGTTGTTTGCGGCTTAGATGATACAATTGCAATCTTTTCGCCAAGAATTGCATTTAAGAGTGTGCTTTTTCCAACGTTTGGTCTGCCGACAATGGCTATAAAGGTAGTCTTTTTCATTAAAATCCTATAATCTCCATAATTTCTTTTTGTTTTCTTATCATTTCTTTTTCGTCTTCCTTCGATGTTTCGTGGTCGTAGCCAAGCAAGTGAAGCGTTGAATGCACCGCCAAGAAAGCAACCTCGTGATAAACGCTGTGATATAGGTGATGTCCCTGCAAATATGCTCTTTCAAGCGAAATCACGATATCGCCAAGCGGCACAGGCTCGGGATAAATCTCAATTTCATCGTAGGAATTGAGCATTGGAAAGGACAAAACGTCTGTTGCACAATTTTTATTTCTATACTGTGCGTTAAGCTCTTTGATTTGCTCGTTATCCGTAAACGTGACGGAAACCTCAACGTCCTTTTCAAAGCCCTCGTACGTGAGTGTGTTAAATATAGCCTTGCGAACAATTGAACGCATAGCGGCTCTAACCTCTAAATATTCCTGTTCGTTTTTGAAATCAACTGTTAAAATCATTATTTTTTCGTCCTTCCGTCTCTTATTTTCTTCTTTTCTTTTTCGTAGTTATCATAAGCAACTATAATTTTTTGTACAAGCTTATGGCGGACAACGTCCTTTTCGGTAAACTCGTGAATATGAATATCGTCAATGTTTTTAAGGATTTTAACCGCCTCGCCAAGACCGCTCTTTTTTCCACTCGGTAGATCCGTTTGTGATAAGTCACCAGTTACAACCACCTTAGAATTGTAGCCTATTCTTGTTAAAAACATTTTCATTTGCTCGGGAGTAGTATTTTGCGCCTCGTCGAGAATGATAAAAGAATCGTCAAGCGTTCTGCCTCGCATATAAGCAAGCGGTGCAATCTCAATAACAAGCTTTTCAATAAGGCGAGCGCAATTTTCAGGGCCGAGCATTTCATATAAGGAATCATAAAGTGGGCGTAAATACGGGTCAATTTTGCTTTGCAAATCTCCGGGTAAATATCCAAGGCGCTCGCCTGCCTCAACCGCAGGGCGCGTCAAAATTATACGCACAACGTCCTTATTTCTGAGCGCTTTTACCGCCATTGCAACCGCCAAAAAGGTTTTTCCCGTTCCTGCAGGTCCAACACCAAGGGTAATTGTATTTTTTTCAATTGCACTGACGTATTTCTGCTGACCTAGAGTTTTTGCCTTAATTGGACGCCCTTTAGCGGTAACGCAAAAGCAATTATCGTCAAGCTCGTTAAGCTTTTCCGTTTGATTATCCTTGACAACCGATATAACGTAGTCGATAGTTTGCTCGGTTATGGCGCTTTTCATTTCAGCCATTTTTGTAAGATATAAAAGCACCTCGTATGATGCTTTTACGTCTTCGTCCTTGCCACTTATAACGATGCAATCGCCCACGCTATTATCAAGGGGTCTGTTAAAAA
>JBGVIN010000123.1:0-26434 GCA_045123255.1 Eubacteriales bacterium | reverse complement strand
TTTTGATAGAGAATGCTGTTTGTTTCTTCGCATTTCTTTCGCCCATAGAGCAAATGCGATATAACAACGTCCTGCCAAAACGGAGAAATTGTTATTCCATTATTGCAAAGTTCTGCAGTTATGTTTGGTTGGTGTACACTTGAAGCTGAAAGCTCGAAAGCGTAGCGCCTTTTGTTGTGGTCGTTGACTGAAATTAACCATTTCTCAAGACCGTTTGGATTTTCCGCGTCGCGAATTATCGCTTGCACGTAGAAAAGTGGCGAGATGTCCTTTTCGACTTTACCGTCTTTTGTTTGGTAGTCGAGGCATCCGCAATTTTTCATTAAGAATTGTCATAATGACCTCCATAAAAAAGTATTGCTCCGTGACGCGATACCGCCACAGAGCTGAACGTAGTATAGCACAAAATTCGCCAAAAGTCAAGGCACTTCACAAAACGTTCAGACAACTTCGCACAGTTTTCAACAACCCTTGAAAATTGTTTCACAAATCAACAATTTTTACTAAAATTTAGCAAAACCTTATTATTAAAATAATAAGCGTTGGTGAGTAATTTTGACCTTAAACAAGAAAAATAATCCGTTTTTCGCGGATTATTTTGTCTTTAATTCTGGGTTTAATTGTCCGTTGCAGAACTGTCTACGAACCTGCAAAGTTTTTCGGGCATTTTTCTGTTTTCGACGTATCTTTTGAATCCGTCGCCGACTCTTACAAGAATTCTTGTTTTTGCGGGGATGTCGTATGTCTTTCCGTCGAGTGGACTTTTCCAGCCAATCTTAGCTTCTGTGTGTCTTCCTTCAATGGTAAGATAATTCTTTTTTACAATTTTCGCGCCTGCTCTTACGTGAAAAATTGTTTGTTTCTGTTCCTCTTCGATTATAGCGATTACATCAGAAACTTTAAAATTTAATTTTTCAGCAATAGCGCGGGCAATGGTAAGCTGGTCGATTGTGCGCATTGGTTTAACAGTCTTTGCTGTTTTAGCTGTTTTGTTTGTCTTTTTCTTTTCCATTTTGATTCTCCTTAATATTCGTGAGCGAATAGCATTGTTGAATGGTCGCCGTCGTCTATCACGTATATTTTTTCGTTTAAGATTTTTTCGTATTCTGGCTTGAATTCTATGTAGTGAGTTGTCATTTTTGGCGGTTGCTCTTGCATTTGAGTTACTGCCAAAACATAGTCGCCTACCTTTTGAAACGTGAATATTTGCAAATAGTCCGTTTCGTCCTTTAAAAGCGAAGTTTGAATGTCAATACTCGTCCACAAATAGTTTTGTAATTCTATTGCCAAATTCTCATCAATTCCGCACGTAATGTAGCGGTTTTCTTGGTTAAACATTTTTCTCCTTCCTGTCGGGGCGTTTGTTTTTTGTCTGTGGCAAGAGTCTGCCAAAATTTCACGTGTTTTAGGGCGGGGCATACAAATACCTTGCCGAAGTGTTTTCGTGTGAAATTTTGCAAAACTCAGGAAAGTAGCGGCGTGCGCTCGAAATAGATAAGACCGCTTCCGTCATCCGAAAAGACGAACACCCTGTGCCACCACCATTCGCCGTTTCCAGCCTTGAAAAATTCGTTTACCTCTGGATTGTAGCTTGAAATCTTGAATTCCTTTTCTACCTCTGCCGCTTCCTCTTTTGTTCTTGCAATTACAAGGTGAGCAGAAGCTCCACCGTCGTTGCATTCTTGAACCGCTTTTATTTTGTCTTTTGCGGTTGCTTTGAGTTCGTCTGGTAAACCCTTACCGACCATATATGCAAGAAGTTCTTGCATTGTTTGAATCTTTTTCATATGTACTCCTTTTACAAAGCAAAAGGGCTAACGTAATAATACGTCAGCCCTATGTAATAGTTAGATTGTTAAATGGTAGTACCATTTATTAGTTAGATTGTTAAATGGATAATACCATTTAATAGCCGAACTGTTAAATGGCAACACCATTTAGTAGTTAATTGTTAAATGGTAGCTCCCATTTAGTACTACATTGCGCTATGTAATAGTAAATGGTGAATTGCACACGGCGTGTACTTTGCGCGTGTGTATTGCTTGCTACCAATGTAATAATATATGGGCGAAAATGGGAATTTTTCAAAGTTTCCTTGAAATAGATGTTGTTTTGTGGTAGAATACAGATGTATTGATTTTTATAGTTTTGGAGACTAAAAATGACTGAAATTGAAATGAGAAAAGCGGCAAAAGCTTTTTCTGAATATTGGCAAGGAAAGGGATACGAAAAGGGTGAGAGCCAAGCGTTTTGGCTTTCCTTGTTGCGCGATGTTTTGGGCGTTGAACACCCCGAGCAGTACATTACCTTTGAAAGCCAAGTGAAAATGGATAATACCAGCTTTATTGACGGTTATATTTCCGCCACAAAGGTTTTGATTGAGCAAAAAAGCATAGACAAGGACTTGTCCAAGGCAATAAGACAGTCGGACGGTTCTTTGTTGACACCATTTCAGCAAGCAAAAAGATATATTGCTGAATTGCCTTTATCCAAGCACCCAAGATATGTTATTACTTGCAACTTCAAAGAGTTTTACATATATGATATGGAAAAGCCCACGGGCGAACCAGACAAAATCCTATTGAAAGACCTTGCAAGGGAATATTACCGCTTGCAGTTCCTTGTAGAAGAAAAAAGCGAGCTTTTACACCGAGAGGAGCAAATTTCAATTCAAGCGGGCGAGCTTGTTGGAAAGCTTTATGACGCAATCTTGAAGCAATACAAAAACCCCGAAGATAGTGCTTCGCTCCACAGTTTGAATATTCTTTGCGTTCGTCTTGTTTTCTGCCTTTATGCAGAGGATTCGGGAATCTTTGGCGAACATTTGAAATTCCATAATTACTTGAAGGAATTTGCACCAAAGGACGTACGCCGTGCGCTTATTGATTTATTCCAAGTGCTTGACACTAAAATTGACGAGCGCGACCCATATATGGATGAAACATTGGCTTCTTTCCCATATGTGAACGGTGGCTTGTTTGCTGATGAACACATTGAAATTCCTAATTTCACACAAGAAATTGTTGACCTTCTTTTGCACAATGCCAGTGAGAACTTTAACTGGGCAGAAATAAGCCCTACAATTTTTGGTGCAGTGTTCGAGTCCACTTTGAACCCAGATACAAGGCGTTCGGGCGGAATGCACTATACCTCTATTGAGAACATACACAAGGTTATTGACCCTCTATTTCTAAATGAGCTTAATGAAGAATTTGAGGAAATCAAAGCTTTGAAAGTTCCTAAAATCCGCAATGAAAAAGCAGAATCATTTAGAACGAAACTGTCAAATCTTACTTTCTTTGACCCTGCGTGTGGTTCTGGTAATTTCCTTACAGAAACATATATTTCTTTGCGCCGTTTAGAGAACGAAGCTTTGAAGCTTGTTACCAACGGACAAATTCTTTTTGACATCGGCGGTATAATAAAGGTGTCTATCGGTCAGTTTTACGGCATTGAAATTAACGATTTTGCCGTGACTGTTGCAAAAACAGCCCTTTGGATTGCTGAATCGCAAATGATGAAAGAAACCGAGGAAATAGTGAGCACAAACCTTGATTTCTTACCTTTGAAATCTTACGCAAATATTGTTGAAGGGAATGCCCTTAGTACAGACTGGGAAACTGTTGTACCAAAGCACAAGCTTAATTACATTATGGGCAACCCGCCTTTTGTGGGACAAAGATATATATCACCGAGCCAACACGAAGACTTGCTTGCTGTGTTGGGTGATTGGTCTAATTCTGGAAAAATGGATTATGTTACTGGTTGGTACAAAAAGTCGTGTGATTATATTCAAGGCACAAATATAAAATGTGCTCTTGTTTCTACCAACTCAATTTGTCAGGGTGAACAAGTGTCATATCTTTGGAAACCATTATTTGAAAGAGGCGTACATATAGATTTTGCTTATCAAACATTCAGATGGGACAGCGAGGCGAGTATAAAAGCCCACGTACACTGTATAATTGTAGGATTTAGTGTTGCAAAATCCTACAGAGCAAAACTAATTTATTCCTCTGACACACCTAAAATTGCCCAAAACATAAACGGATATTTAATAGATGCTGATAATATTTTCATCGATAGAAGAACCAAACCAATTTGCAATGTTCCACCAATGGTTACTGGTAATAGGCAAGCTGATGGTGGACACCTTACTTTGTCAAAAGAGGAAAAAGATTTTTTGATTTCAAAAGAGCCACAATCAGCGAAATTCATTCGCAAAATGCTTGGTTCGGAAGAATTCATAAATAACAAAGAATTATATTGTTTATGGTTATTAAATGCTTCTCCAAGTGAAATTAGACAAATGCCCTTGGTGTTAGAGCGAGTGAAATTATGCCAAGAACATCGTTTAGCAGGAAAACCAGACAGAAAAAAATTGGCAGATACACCTACTTTATTTAGAGAACAAATTAACCCTGACTCCGCAATAATAATACCTACTGTTTCTTCCGAAAAAAGAAGATATGTACCTATGGGATTTATTGACAAATCAATTATCGTGAATGCTAATGCTCAGGTTGTATCAAATGCAACATTGTATCACCTTGGTGTTTTAACATCCAATGTTCATATGGCGTGGATGAGAGCTGTTTGTGGAAGATTGGAAACACGTTATCGCTATTCAAAAGATATTGTTTACAATAATTTTCCGTGGTGTAATCCTACTGCTGAACAGAAAAAGAAAATTGAGGAAACTGCACAGGCTATTTTGGATGCACGTGCATTGTACCCAGATTGTTCGTTGGCTGACCTCTATGATGAGGTTGCAATGCCACCCGAACTTCGCAAAGCACACCAAGCAAATGACAAGGCAGTAATGCAAGCATACGGCTTTTGGGGCAAACTCAATACCGAGTCCGCCTGTGTTGCTGAACTTATGAAGATGTACCAAAAGTTGGTGAGCAAATGATATGAAAATTGAAGATATAAAATATACTCTTCCAACTGTGCCAATAGAGGGGCAGGATTTTGACAGAGAAAAATGGTTAAAAGAAAACCCTATTGACTATTTCAAGTTTTTATATATTCTTTTAAATTCAAAAGAACAGTACCCTCAGATACCAAGTGATATTGTGACATCCGTTGTTTTTGATGTCCTGTATAGTGTGATACGAATTTATATTCCAAATACATTGTACAAGTTTTATTCTTTGAACGAAAACAGCGAGATGAACGAAAAAAAGTTTGAAACTTTGCAAAATAATCAGATTTTTATGTCTGATTTAAAGGAGTTTAATGACCCATTTGACGGAAAAGCTTTTTTCTACAATCCAAAGGACTTGGCAAGCATACCAAGACTAATGCCCCATAATGGTAGATTTATTGATGACTTTACTGCATTTGTGAAGGGAACGTCTTTAACAGAGAATGATACCAGTTGTATGCCTATGTGGGCACATTATGGAAATAACCACAGAGGATTTTGTGTTGCATATGATATGAAAAATCCAAACAACAATTCATTAGCGTCCTGCACTTTTCCTGTTCAATATACCAGCGAGAGACTTGACATTACAAGTTTTATGAAAGACTACGCCATTATGATTTCGTCTGAAATAGAGAGATATAAGATAATTGGAGAAAAAAAGATAGTAATAAACGATTTGTCAATGGTGTATTTAATGCAATATTTAATCAATATAAAACATTCTTCTTGGCAATATGAAAAGGAATTTAGATGTACAATGGGAGCGTTGGCAAAAGGAATGCCATATGCCGATGCATTTTCAAAAGCAATTTATATCGGAATGAATTGTTCGGCACAACACAGCAAAAGATTGATTGAAATCGGCAAACGGTTGTCAATTCCTGTATATCAAATGAAGTTCGATGACCTTTCAGAACAGTATGAGTTAAAAGAAGATTTAATCACAAAGTAAATACATTGAAGCAGAGGTTTTATATGAAAGAAAACGACTGGACAAAAAGCATATGTGATATGCTTGAAAATGAGCATTTAGGAGAAAACATATATGTTGATGTGTTGAAGAAAATTCCTTATGCATTTGAAATTGCTTCTTTTGATGATGAATGGAAAATCGAGGCAGACAGTTTTGACGCTTCACTTTTCGAAACGGATTTGGTTGTATATGAAAAAACAGAAGGCAAAATAATCCCAAGAGTTATTATTGAGTCGAAAGTTGGTTCAGTTACAACACACGACGCCATTACGTACAGCCACAAAGCAATGTACCACAAAAATGTGATTCCTTTTGTGAGGTATGGAATAATGCTTGGTGCAAGGGAAACATACCCATTGCCTGGACGACTGTTTAGACACGGAACGAATTTTGATTTTCTTTTTAGTTTTGTTGATTATAAACCAACAGACAAGGAAAAGAGAGCATTTGTCCAAATGGTGAAAAAAGAGATTGTTTATTCCAAACAAATTGAGGAAATCCTGAGCAATAGCCGTTCAAAAGGCAGAAAACGTTATTATATGCTTCAAAAAGAATTCCATTTGGAAGAATTGGACTAAATATACAAAAAAAGAGTTCTGTATTGCGCAGAGCTCTTTTTGCATTATTACTTTGTATTGCGTACAAGACTGCACAGCCTGTTTTCTGAGAAGTAAGGCAGTATCTTTTCGTTTGAGTCCGTGAAGCGTGAAAACGCTTGTTTTGCGTACTTGTCGGGGCTTCCGTATTGAACGACGTATCTATGACCAAAAGCGAATTCTTTAAGGTTGAACAGCCTTTCCAGCGGTTTATTCCAGCCTTGCAAAACATTATCGCTTGCGTGAAGGATGAAAATTGAGCGTGTTTGCTCGTCGCCGAACTGTCTTTGAAATCTTATTGCGTTTTCCAGAGTTTTAAGAGCTTCGCCTAAGTTTGGATTGCCAGAAGCTGAGAATTTACCAAACGGTGAAGAAATCCTTGCCCTGTCCTTGTATGTAATCACGTGAAGGTTTGTTTTGCTATCTGCGAACTTTAAAGCTCTTGCCACTTTAAGCACATTTTGATTCATAGAATTTAATTTGTTGCCCTGCATTCTGTGCGAGCAGTCTAAAATATAGTAGATATTTGTTGTTTTCATTATTGGTTCTCCTTGTTTTTGTAAAAGTATGAAATTTCAGGGTTTGGGGCAATTTTTGCGAATTTTTGGAAAACACGCCTGTCTCATCCCGCCCGCCCCCCAGCACGAATTTTTGAGGAATTCTAACCTTTTTGCCCCTTTCGGAGCAGTACCCCTCTCGGGGCGTCCCCTATGTGTCTTACCCCTTTCGCGGTGCAACTGGGGGAATTGGTGCTGACGCGCGTTGTCAGCAGTTCGTTTTTTGCACGGCGGAAAATTTTGCATTTTTCACTATATGAAAGTCAGGGATTTTTAAGTGTTTTGTTTTTATCAGTAGTAATTCTATCACTGAAACATCAGTGTTTTTTGGTTTATACGAAATTTGCACGTTTCCAAAAAGCGCGTTTGGCGGAGCACACAAAAACCTGAACTTTCAAGGTCGGGCTTTTTAACACCGAAATCCCCAATTCCCCCGATACTTAGAGGACATATAGCGAAATTTCCTGTATTTCTTGATGTGTAAATCTCAATTCACTACTGAAAGACGATATAAAAAAGCCCGATTTCGCTTGTGAAATCGGGCGTCTTATATTTAGATTGGAAATTCAGGGAAAAAGGGCATAAAAGCAAAACACACTCCCTACATACCTAAGAAATCAGGTTTTGGAAGTGTGTTTAGTTGGTGACCCGTACGGGAATCGAACCCATGTTACAGCCGTGAAAGGGCCGTGTCTTAACCGCTTGACCAACGGGCCGGTTATGGTGGCGGAAATGGGATTTGAACCTATGACCTGCCGGGTATGAACCGGATGCTCTAGCCTCTGAGCTATTCCGCCATTTGCGCCTTTTGCTTAACGCTAGGCTATTATATCATACATATTTTGACTTGTCAATACCTTTTTTGAAAATTTTTCATCTTTTTTTATATTAAATTTTCAAGTATCATAAAAGTGCATTATTGTATGGCAAACTTGATTTTTCCACCGCTTTAATGTATAATGATTTCAGACGAAGCGAAAGGAGCGAAAAATGAAATCTCCACTTGTTACAATGTCCGCACTGAGCGGCAAGCCGACACACGACGATATATATTCATATATGAAGGATTTGAAGGAAAACGGAATCGACTCCGTGCTTGTTTACCCACGCTCGGGCTGTCAAATTGAGTACCTGAGCGAGGAGTGGTTTTTGGCGGTTGAGAGTTTTGTTTCGTCGGCTGTCAATCTCGATATGGAAATATGGCTATATGACGATTTTAATTGGCCATCGGGTGACTGTAAGGGCAGAGTAACCTCAAATCCCGATTTTCGCTTAATGGCAATCACGGTTGGTGGTGAGGATGCAGGCAAAATCAGCTGTAAGTCGCGCCACAACGCATCCCTTTTTGGCGAAAAGTTTTTTCCGAACCTTTTGGAAAAAGATGCCGTTGACTATTTCATTTCCTTAACCCACGAGCAGTATTTTCTTCGCTTCGGTCAGTATTTCGGTACGGTAATTAAGGGCTTTTTCACCGACGAGCCGTCAATTGGCTATTGTGTCAGCGAAAATTCAATCCCTTACTACCACGGAATGAAAGACGACTATTTCTTGCAATACGGTTGCGATTTCGGCACCGATATTTATACGGCGGGAAAGGAATTTCTTAAAAATGCGATGACGCTTGTTTCTCGCCGCTTCAAGGCTTGCTATCTTGATAGCCTTGCACTTTGGTGCAAAAGCCACGGCGTTTTGCTAACAGGGCATTTAATGTGTGACGAGCAGCCCCACGGCGCAGTTTGCCATGCAGGCAATTTCCTTGAAAATCTTTGTGCCTTTTCAAAGCCGGGCATTGACGATATTTATACGAATTTGGCAGACGGAAACGAAATGCTCCTATACGGCACGGCGGAGTATGCAGGGCGCAAAAACGGTGGTATGGCAGAGCTTTTCGCACTCGGTCCATCTGATATTTCCTATGCAAAGCGGCGTGCAACGATTTTTCTTTGCGCTTGCCATAAAATAGACACTTATTTCCTTGCAATTTCTCACCTTGATATTTCGGGAAATATGCTCGTTTGCGACTATTTTAACGATTTTGACACGTTACAGCCCGACTTTTTGGGTATGCGCATTTTGTCAAGCGAAGCAAAAATAGCCGCGGAATATGCGCACAAGGACTATCAAGCCGACGTGTATATAAAGTACCCAACCGAAATTTCGATGGAGAATATCACTAAATGGCGGGGCTACCCCGAGCTGTCAAATCTAATAAATGAGCTTTCATATTCAGGCATACAGTGGAAATTCATAAACGAGGAAATTAGCACTCCGTATGTCGAGCTTGACGGAAACGGCGGCTTGCTTTACGGTGGCAAAAAAACAAGCAAAGAGGAGCTTGCCGCAAAATTCGACAAATGCTTTGTCACCACCACGGACGGCAAGAGTGTAAAGGGCATTTTCTTGCGTAGTTTTACCGACGGCACGTTTGTCGCAATCAATCTATTTGCACCCGAAGGCACGTATATTGTAAACTCCGTGAAGCATTATTTCGGCGAGCATGAGGTTTGGCTCGGAAATGCTTTTGATAACACGAAAAGAGAAAAAATAGACCCCGATTTTTCGGTTGAATATAAAAACCCGAGCGTTTGCCGCCTAATGTACCTAAACGGCGAAAAAAAGGCGAAAATAACCGTGAGAAACGATACCGCCGTGCGCTTTCTTATGCGAAACGGCACAAAGGTGCTGTTAGATGGCGAAAAAATCGAGCCGAGTGCCAATGGAATCAATCTTCCACGTGCAGTGCGCTCATATTATAAGGCAAGCGAGCATATTATATTAACAAATGGGGAGCATACCGTCCTTGCAGAAAACGACTTTAAGTATATGCCAAGCGTATTGCTTGTCGGCAACTTCGATATGGGTGCGACATTTAACTCCCCAACCGATATTCACCTTTACCGCCCCAAAACTTCCTATAAAGCAGGAAATGAGCTTTACGGCTTTGGCGAAATTTGCTTTAGCGCAAAAATAGTAATTCCAAAGGGCGCAAGGGGAATAAGCCTTGGGGGAACAAGCCTATATACCGAAATTTACGTAAACGGTGAAAAAATCGGCGCAAAAATTGCCCCACCGTACGATTTTTGTTTTGAAAAGGAATACCAAGGGGAAATAACGCTTGAGGTAGTTCAAAAAACAAGCATCGCCCCTGTCTTTGGCAACACAAAATATTGGGATGAAAATCAAGAAAACGTCGCTTGGCGTGCAACTCCGTCAACAGGCGCCCCTCTTGTCGGCTTTGAGGAGATTTCATTTATAAAATAAAATATTTCAACAAAAAAAGAGCAGGAATCAAAGGAAAAACTCCTTCATTCTTGCTCTTGTTTTTATTATTCAGCTGTGTAGTTATCGAAGTAGCCTTGGATAAATACGATAGGCGTACCCTTATCGCCTGAGCCTGAGGTTAAGTCGCAAAGAGAACCGATAAGGTCTGTTAAGCGTCTTGGAGTTGTACCCTCAGATGCCATTTTGCCAACGAGGTTGTCGTCCTTTGATTTAATCTTTTCCTTGATAGCCTCTTTAAGCGCATCGCCTGAAAGGTCGGCAAAATCGTTGTCTGCAAGATATTTAAGCTTAAGCTCGTTCGGTGTGCCCTCAAGACCGCTTGTGTATGCAGGGGAAACAACCGGGTCTGCAAGCTCCCAAATCTTACCAACGGGGTCCTTAAACGCGCCGTCACCGTAAACCATAACCTCAACGAGCTTGCCCGTTGCTTCAAGAATGTTCTTTTGAATAGCATCAACAACAGGCTGGCAATCACGTGGGAAAAGCTTTACTTGATCCTCAGTTGCCTTGTTAGAGCCGAGAAGACCATAGTCAGCATTGTAGCCGCTACCGTTAATGGGTGCGTTCATAATCTCGTCAAGACCGAACACCCTTTCAGCGCCTGCTGCCTTCAAAAGTCTCTTTGAGCGAGCGCGAGAGTGAATGTCGCAGGTAATAACGTTCTTTGTATAGTTGAGAACCGCGCGCGGATCGTTAGCAAAAATGATTTCTGCCTCACAACCGCAGTCGGTAATAAGCTTTTCATAATATTCAACGTAGTCAACGCCTGTAAAGGTGTGCTTCTCATAGCCGAAAAGCTCACGGTATTTTTTAAGGTCAAGCACGTCACGGTATGGGTCAACGCCCTTTTCATCAAGCGCATCAAGTGAAATTAAATGGTTTCCAACCTCGTCAGATGGATAGGAAAGCATAAGCACTATTTTCTTTGCGCCCATAGCAATACCGCGAAGGCAGATTGCAAAGCGGTTACGGCTAAGGATTGGGAGAATAACGCCAACGTCCTCGCCGCCAAGCTTAGCTTTAACGTCAGTGGCAATATCTTCAACTGAAGCGTAGTTACCCTGTGCGCGAGCAACGATAGCCTCTGTCATAGCAATAATATCTCTGTTTTGGATTTGGAAGCCATCTTCCTTTGATGCTTCAAGTATAGACTCAGTAACGATTTTAACAATATCGTCACCGTTTCTGATAATAGGTGCACGCACGCCGCGCGAAACTGTACCAACCATACGACTCATAGTTATACACTCCTAAATATGCCGTTTTTCGGCTTTATATAAATAACACAAATATTTTATACTATCACCCCCATTTTGTCAAGTGCTTTTTTGTAATTTTTTTAGCGCGCTAAAATAAAAAATTATGCTCAATGATTGAATGCATCTTGATAAAAGGGCTTGTGCTATGCTATAATATGCTCAGAAAAGCCTGAAAGGAAGCTATCCTATGAAAAAATATTTGAATTCATATAGCATTATGATGCCTTTTACCGACCATATTGACGAAATTTGTCAGGATATTAAGGAGCAGTACGAAAGCGGTGTTGCTACCTGCGTACTTTTTGAAATGACCTTAGTGCCTGAGGGCAATCCGCCCGCTGACAAGGTTAGCAAAATGTGCCGCCAATATAGAAAATTTCAAGAAAAATTAAACTCAATGGGTCTAAAATGCGGCATTTTGGTTCAAGCAAGCGTTGGACACGGCTGGGTGCTTGGTGAAGGCTTTGCTTTCCAAAAGCATACGAATTTTGACGACGGAAAAACGCGCGACTCCGTTTGTCCGCTCGATACGGGCTTCCACGAATATATCTATAACGTTATGCAAACGATTGCACGTGAAAACCCCGAATGTATTATGGTTGATGACGATTTCCGCACTATTTGGTTCAAGGGGGAGGGGTGTGCGTGCCCCTTACATATGACGCGCTTTAACGAAAAAGCAGGCACGAATTTAACCGACCGCGAGCTTTGGGAAATTGTCAATGACAAGGGCGACGAAAGAGCGAAAAGATATACCGACATTTTTATAGAGGTGCAAAGAGAGTCCCTTGTCGAAACGGCTAAAATTATGCGCGCGGGCATAGATAGTATAAATCCAAAGATACCCGCCTCGTATTGCTGCTGCGGCAATAACGCAGAGTTTGCCGCCGAAATTGCTTCCGTTTTGGCAGGCGAGGGAAATCCTATAACCGTCAGAATAAATAACGGTAACTATACCCCACAGGGCGCAAGATTTTTCAGCCGCGTTTTCCACCGCGCCGCCACTCAAATTGAAAAGCTCAGAGGCAAGGTTGACGTTATTCTTGCCGAAACCGATACCTGTCCGCAAAACAGATACAGCACGAGCGCAATGTCGCTCCACACCCACTATACAGGCACAATTTTGGAGGGCGCAAACGGCGCAAAGCATTGGATTACGCGCCTTATCACCCACGAGCCGAAAAGCGGCTTGGCATACAGAAAAATCCTTAGCAAATATAACGGATTTTACGAAAAATTAGCACAAATTCAACCAACGCTTAAATGGCAGGGATGCCGAATTTTTACCCCGAATACACCCGACTTTACCTACGGCAGAGTAAAGGAGGAGTGGGACGGATGGAGCTACTGCGTGCTTGAAAGACTCGGACTTCCTATGTATTTTTCAAGCCGTATGGGCGGTGCGCTTTGCTTAGAGGGCGACGCCGACTCGCGTATGAGCGACGAGGAAATAATGAAGGCGCTTGGCGGCACGGTTTTGCTTGCCTCTGATACTGCCCAAAACCTCGAAGCACGCGGCTTTTCAAAATATACGGGCGTTAGCGTCCGCGAGTGGCACGGAAAAACGCCTATAAGAGAAAATTTTTCAAACGGCGCGATAACCAAAATTCAAATGAAAGCAAAGGAGCTTGTTCCGCTTTATAATGACGTTAAAATCGACTCCTATGCAACCAATACGGTAGATAACGAAAATTATGAAAAGCTTTTCCCTGCGGTGACAGTTTACCAAAACTCACTCGGCGGCACGGTTATCACCTTTTCGGGCACACCTGTGGCTGAATTTAATATCGTTGAAGCGTTTTCGTTCCTTACTTATTCAAGAAAGCAGCAGCTTGTAAGCTTGCTTGAACAAACAGGCAATCTGCCCCTATATTACCCTGGGGATGAGGAGGTTTACCTAAAGGTGGCGGAAACGGAAAACGGTGAAACGTTCGTTGCACTTTTCAATATCGGTCTTGACCCGATAGAGAAGCTTGAATTTTGCTGTGACTTTGAGCCGAAATCTGTTAAAATTTTGACCCCTAACGGTGAAACCGAAAAAATTCCATTTGTATTTACAAATGGAAAAATCTCGCTTGACGTCGGTGCAAATACGCTTGAGCCCGTCGTGCTTTTTATCGAAAAATAATAAAAAAGATGCGCTCATTATCGGGGCGCATTTTTATTTGTCATATTTTTTGCACAATTACCGCTTTACACGCGTATATAACTGTGATATAATTAAAAAAACACGCCAAAACGGCGACAACTAAGGAGCGCGTATGGAAAAGTCAATTTCAAAGCTTAAAATGCTCAAAATTTGGGAAATTTTAGTAAGAGAAACGGATGAGGACAATCCGATGACGTCAACGGAGCTTATGTCACGCCTTGAAGCGATGGGCATTAGCTGCGACAGAAGAACGCTTTATAAGGACATCGACGCACTCAACGAAAACGGCTACGAGGTTCTTTGCAACCGCTCGAAAAAGAACGAATATTACGTGCTTGACAGAAAATTTGACGATGCCGAGCTTCATATTTTAATCGATGCCGTTCAGGCGGCTTCGTTTGTAACGGAAAAGAAAACGAGCGAGCTTGTGAACAAAATCGCAGGTCTTTCGGGCAGCCACCGCGCACAAATTTTGAAATCAAATGCCGTTGCCTTCAACACCGTTAAAATCCAAAACGAAAAAATTTACTATTCCGTAAACGAAATTATAACGGCTATCAACGCAAAAAAGAAAATAGAGTTTTACTATTTTGATTACGGTGTTGACGGAAAGAGAATTTACCGCCGTAATAAGCAGCTATATTGGGTAAATCCGTATGCAACCATATTCTCAAACGACTGCTACTACCTCCTTTGCTATGACGATAAGCACGAAAAAATGTCGCACTACCGCATTGACCGTATGGACTCCGTTACAATATCTCAAAGAGATATAAAAAAGAGAGACGACCTTGCCGACTTCAACGTGAAAAAGCATAAAAAGCAGGTTTTCAGTATGTTTGCAGGCGAGGACGAAAGAGTTACCTTCCAAATTGATAAATGCTTGATAGACGGTATGTTTGACAAATTCGGCTCTATGGTAAGAATGAAGGAGCTTGAAAACGGATGTGCTGAGTTTTCCGTTGACGTTCAACTGAGCCCTGCGTTTATCGGCTGGTGTCTCTCCTTCGGTTCGAAATTGAAGGTTATACAGCCACCGTACGTTGCCGAAAGAGTTAAGGAGCAAATCGAAAGCTTGCGCCAAGCGTACGAGGAAAATTAAAAATAAAAGAGGAAAGAAAATGATAAAATTTATTTGCTACCCTAAATGCACTACCTGCCAAAAAGCGAAAAAGTGGCTTGATGATAATAAAATCGAATACGAATTAAGAGATATAAAGCTCGAAAAACCAACACTCCCCGAGCTTGCCGAGTGGCAGGGAAGAAGCGGCTTACCGCTGAAAAAATTCTTTAACACAAGCGGACTTTTATATAAATCCCTTGACTTAAAAAACAAAATCCCAGAAATGTCCGAGGAAGAAATGCTCTCCCTTCTTGCAAGCGACGGTATGCTCGTTAAGCGCCCGCTTCTTATCGGTGACGGCTTCGTTCTTGTCGGCTTTAAGGAAGAGGAATACAAGGAAAAATTGCTTTAATAAAAAATCGCCTTATTCAATTAACCTTATTCAATTAAATTATAGAGTACATCTAAAAGCGTTTCGCCGAAATGGCTCCCTTGTGCAAAGGGAGCTCCTGCAAAGCAGGTGAGGGATTGTCTTAAAATATCACAATCATTTATTCAATTAAATTATAAATTACGTCCAAAAGTGTTTCGCCAAAAACCTTACCCTTGCAAATTTTCTTGAAAATCCGTTTTGCCGCCTTGTAGCTCGGTGTGAGATTCGGTGCAGAAAAAACGCTTGTTTTGTCATCAAGCGACCCTTCCTCTATAACGGTAATATTATATTCACCATCGTTCCTTGACAGAATATAAACCGCCTTTGTATGCTTTGATAATTTTGTCTTAACCGTCTTCATTTCGCACCTCGTAACTTGATAAACAAATTATACATTATAATTGAAATTAAAAAATCCTTGTTCGAACAAAAGCCCTGTAAATCAAGGGGAATTTGTCGAAATTTATCAAAAAATGAAGAGTTTTATATACACTATATAAAAAACTTTTTCGAAATAGTTATTGATTTCGTCTGCCTAATATGCTAAAATATCAATGCAAATAAATTAAAAGGAAGAACTTTATGAAAAAAAGAATAATTTCACTTGCCTTAGTTGCGCTTACACTTTTCTTGACGGTATCTGTTTTCTCATCCTGCAAAAAGGATCCTTACGAGGTTACACACCGCGCAACGATAGTAATTAGAGACTACGGCACAATAGAGCTTGAGCTTTACGGAAACGCCGCACCAAAAACCGTTGAAAACTTTGTAAGGCTTGCAAATTCAGGCTTTTATAACGGTCTTACTTTCCATAGAATTATAAGCGGATTTATGATTCAAGGCGGCGGCTTTAACGAGAACGGAATATACAAAGAGGCAGAAAATATCAAGGGTGAATTTTCATCAAACGGCGTAAAAAACCCAATCTTGCACGAAAGAGGCGTTATTTCAATGGCGCGTGGCGATGATAAGGATAGCGGATCAAGCCAATTCTTCATTATGCACCAAAAAAGCCCACATCTCGACGGTGACTATGCCGCATTCGGTAAGGTGACAAGCGGTATCGAGGTTGTTGACGACATCTGCTACGAGGTTGAGCAGGGCTACAACGGCGCAGTTGCAGTTCGCGAGCGCCCGGTTATTGTTTCTGTTACGGTTGAAAAAGTGTAATATAACATAGCTAATAATCAAAAAAGAGCCGTTTGGCTCTTTTTTAGTTTAGTTATATTTTAATTAAGAATCGAATTTATTATGATAATTAGCGAAAAGCCAAAGAGAAAAGCAATTGATGGGGCAAGGGTCTTTTCGCCTGAGTGCGTTTCGGGTATCATTTCGTCCGCTATAACGAAAAGCATACTGCCGCCCGCAAGCGATAAAAAAAGCGGCAAAACGCATGATATGCTTGCAAACAAATAGCCAACGAGCGTGCCGACAATTTCGACAGCACCCGTCAAAAACGCAATGCCGAGCGTGCGCCGCTTGTTAATTCCAACGGAGAGCATAGGCGCGATTATCACCATACCCTCGGGAATGTTTTGAAGCGCAATAGCAAGAGCAACCCCAAAAGCGCCGTTTATATTTCCCGACCCGAAGCTAACGCCCGTGGCAAGACCCTCGGGCAAATTGTGCGCGCCTATGGCGATAACGAAGAGAAGCACACGGTTTATTTCACTTTCGTTTGTCGAAATTTCTCCGTTATCAAGCCCTGTGACACTGTGCAGGTGCGGTACAAGCTTGTTGCAAAGCCAAATTAAAAGCGCGCCCAAGGGAAGCCCCAAAACGGTTAATATAAAGGAAAAGCGCCCGCTTTCAATTGACGGAATTATAAGCCCCCAAATAGATGCCGAGAGCATCACCCCTGCGGCAAAGGAGAGCATTAAATTATTAAATTTTAAGGACGGACTTTTTATTAAAAAGCCGATAATTGCGCCCAAAATCGTAGACAGTCCAACACCGACGGCGCAAAGAAAGACAATTTCCATAGAAACCTCCGATATTATCTTATGTTTTCCTGTTGAAAAAAGTCAAACTGTATGATAAAATAAATTATAACTAAAATAAAGTTATCTCTATTCCGCTCGGCAAGGAGAATTATGAAAAACACGACGCTTTGTTATATAGAAAAGGACGGCAGCTACTTAATGCTGCTGAGAAATAAAAAGAAAAACGACTTAAACGAGGGCAAGTACGTCGGTATCGGCGGTCATTTTTTAGAAAACGAGGACCCCTATGACTGTGTCATTCGCGAGGCTTGCGAGGAAACGGGACTTAATATAATTCCGAAATACCGCGGCATTGTCACCTTCGTGTCAAATGAATATGAGTGCGAGCAAATGCACCTTTTCACCGCCACGGACTTTTCTGGCGAGCTTATCGACTGTAACGAGGGCGAGCTTCATTTCGTTCCAAAGGAAAAATTACTGTCGCTTCCTATGTGGGAGGGCGACCGCATCTTTTTCGAGCTGCTTAATACAAGAGAGGACTTTTTTGCATTAAAGCTTATATATAATAAGGATACGCTCGTTTCGTATTCAATTGACGGAGTAAAAATCAGATGAAAAAAATTATTGTCAGCGCGTGTCTGCTCGGCACTCCCTGCCGCTACGACGGTAAAAGTAAGCCGAGTGAGGCGGTTATCGCGCTTGGAGAAAAATATGAGCTTGTGCCAGTGTGTCCCGAGTGCTTAGGCGGACTTCCAACTCCGCGCCTGCCTTGCGAAATTAAAAACGGCAGGGTGATAAGGGTTGACGGCAAGGACTGTACGCAAGAATATACACTCGGCGCACAAAAATCTCTTGAAATTGCCGAAAAAAACGGCGCAGATATAGCGATTTTGAAAGCCAAAAGTCCGTCCTGCGGAAAGTATCAAATATACGACGGCACATACACAGGCACGCTTATTTGCGGTCAGGGCGTTACAGCCAAATTATTTATGGAAAACAATATTATGGTATTAGACGAAGAGGAGCTTGATAGGCTATGATAATTATAGCAAGCGATTACGATGGAACCTTAAACCACAACGGTATTAGTGAGGGCGATAAGGCGGCGATAAAAAAATTCAGAGAAGCAGGAAACAAGTTCGGCATTGTAACAGGCAGAGATCTTGAAATGGCGATGTGGGTTTTCCACGATTTTGAAAAGGTCGGACTTGAGGTTGACTTTCTTATATGCTGCACAGGCGGTATTATTTTAACCTCAGGCTGTGAAATCGTCAGTGCAAAAAAGCAAAAAATGGGCGCTTATATCTCCGAAATTTTTGATTATGCGCGCACCCTTTCTCTCGGTGTTTTCCGTGTCAGCAACGAGTTAACCACCTGCTATGCGGACAAGAAAAACCGTATAAAGCAGGACTTTTCCGCAATTAGCGAGATGACACAGGCAAATGCTTGGTTTTCAAAGGAGGAGGATGCCGAAACGTTCCTTCAGTACGTAAAAAAGAATTACGGAAACCAAATCAGCATTTTCCGTAACGGCGGTAGCTTAGATATGCCACCGTACGGCGTTAGCAAGGTTACGGGCATTTATGACTATGCAAGCCAATACGAGGGCGCAAAAATCTATGCCGTTGGTGACAACATAAACGATATACCGATGCTTCTTGAATTTGAGGGCTATGCCGTTTCAAACGCGCGTGACGAGGCAAAGGCGGCGGCAAAGCACCAATGCGTAAGAATAGAAAATATGATTGAAGAATTGATGGGAGAAAAGCAATGAACGCAAGAGATAAATTTATAGAAATTTTCAAGTCAAAAATCAAAAGAGAGGGCGCAGACAAGCTCCTTGACTTTATATGCTCCCCATCCTCTGATTTCTTTACCGCGCCTGCAAGCGCAAGATATCACAGCGCATATGAGGGCGGTCTTTGCGAGCATTCCATTAACGTGTACGAATGCTTGGTAAATTACCTGAACCGTGACGTTTGCCGTGAAAAATACGGTCTTAATTATAGCGAGGAGTCAATTGCAATTGTCGCGCTCCTTCACGACCTATGCAAAATGAATATATATAAGGTTAGCTACCGCAACGCCAAGAACGAAGCAGGCGTTTGGGAAAGAGTTCCTTACTATGAATTCGACGATCAGCTCCCATACGGTCACGGAGAAAAGAGCGTTTATATGATTTCCCCGTTTATGAAGCTTTCACGCGAGGAGGCGTTTGCAATTCGCTATCATATGGGCTTTTCAAACGTTGAAAACCAAATGGCAACCAATAGCGTGAGCAAGGCGTTTGAGATGTATCCGCTCGCGTTTGCGCTCTCCACCGCCGATATGGAGGCAACCTATTACATAGAAAGCAAGAAAAATAAAAAATAAGTCAAAAAAATATTGACAAAATCGCTTTAGTGTGATAACATAGTAAAAACTAAACAAACCGATGATAAAGAATAGTAGCATATGTGGTCATATCACAGAGAGGTGCAGACGGTGAAATTGCACTATAGGGCAGTATGTGAATGGGCTTTTGAGGGCGAGCTGAAATTCGTGCAAATTTGCACGGTCAGTAGGCAAGACGGAGAGGACACTTCGTAAACAAGGTCGGCGTATGGTGGTACGCATTTTCGCAAGGGTGGCATAATAGGAAATTTATATCCTATCCCGTGTGGGGTAGGATATTTTTTGTAATAGACGGCTCTGTTCCAACACGAGATTGATTTTTTGACAAAAAATAACTTTGAAATACCGCGTTCTCGCTCGGTTACAGACCGCTAAAGAGTATGCGCCCTCGCTCCGCCTTGTATTTCTTTGCTATTTATTAGCCAAAAATTCAACTCTTAGTTGTAACAAAGCCTTGAAAAAATCTGTTCCAACACGAGCTTAGCTTTTAACCAAAACACAAAATCGAAAAGATAAAACGGAGGAAAAACAAATGTCAAACGAAAAAATTCCTTATAAAATATATTTAAGCGAGGCGGAATTACCCCGTCAATGGTACAATCTTCGTGCCGATATGGTAAATAAGCCTGCACCGCTATTAAATCCCGAAACAATGAAGCCGATAACAAAGGAGGAGTTGTCTTGTGTATTCTGTGACGCGCTTATCGACCAGGAGCTTGACGAAAATACACCGTATTTCGATATTCCAACTCCAATTCGCGACTTTTACAAAATGTTCCGCCCAGCCCCACTTATCCGTGCCTACTGTCTTGAAGAAAAGCTCGGCACTCCCGCAAAGATTTACTACAAATTCGAGGGCAACAACACAAGCGGAAGCCATAAATTAAATTCCGCTATCGCACAGGCGTATTACGCAAAGGAGCAGGGCTTGAAGGGCGTTACAACCGAAACGGGAGCAGGTCAATGGGGCACGGCGCTTTCAATGGCAAGCGCGTACTTTGGACTTGACTGTAAGGTTTATATGGTTAAGGTTTCTTACGAGCAAAAGCCTTTTAGACGCGAGGTTATGCGTACCTACGGTGCATCCGTTACCCCATCTCCGTCAATGGAAACAGAGGTCGGCAGAAAAATTCTTGAAAAGTTCCCCGGCACAACGGGTAGCCTTGGATGTGCAATCTCCGAGGCGGTAGAAAAGGCATCTACCACAGAGGGCTATCGCTACGTTCTTGGTAGCGTACTCAACCAAGTGCTTTTACACCAAACGGTAATAGGTCTTGAAACGAAGGCGGCACTTGACAAATATAACGAAAAGGCTGACATTATCATCGGTTGTGCAGGCGGTGGCTCAAACCTTGGCGGTCTTATCGCACCGTTTATGCGCGAAAAAATCAAGGGCGAGCGCGACTACCGCATTATCGCCGTTGAACCCGAATCCTGCCCAAGCTTCACACGCGGTAAGTATGCGTACGACTATTGTGATACGGGTATGATTTGCCCACTTGCAAAGATGTACACGCTCGGTAGCGGCTTTATCCCTGCCTCAACTCACTCAGGCGGACTTCGTTACCACGGTATGAACCCAATCCTTTCTCAGCTTTACGATGACGGACTTATGGAAGCGGTAACGGTTAAGCAAACGGAGGTGTTTGCCGCCGCTCAGGAATTTGCAAGAGTAGAGGGCATTTTGCCCGCACCTGAAAGCTCACACGCAATTAAGGTTGCAATCGACGAGGCACTCAAATGCAAGGAAACGGGCGAAGCAAAGACTATCGTATTCGGCTTAACGGGCACAGGCTACTTCGATATGGTCGCATATCAAAGATTTAACGACGGAGAAATGAAGGACTACCGTCCAACCGACGAGGAAATAGAGAAGGGGCTTTCATCACTCCCCAAATTTTAAGAGGGGCTGACACATAAAAGAAAAATCGGAAATTCACTCGAATTTCCGATTTTTTATATTGCTTTTACTAAATATGTCTGCTTTTTGGTTTATTCTGTTTTTCCTGCGGCCTCTTTTGCCAAAACCTCTGAAATTGACTCGTAGGTTCTTGCAATCTCGTTTGATTTTGCTTTATCGTAAAGCTCGATTTCAACGAGGTTATACATTACGTTTTCGTAAATGTAAATTTCGCCAAGGTTTTTAACGAACGTTTCAGCGGTTGAAAGAGCAGTCTTTTCATCAAGCTTTTGTTGCTCCATATAAAGCGACTTATAGTAGCTTATAAGGTTTTGTCTTTCGTTTTCAAGCTGAGCATCAGTTGGCTTTAGACCGAGATTTTTTGAAATGGTGTAGTAAATCATTTCAGTCTTCATATTTGACTTAATGTACTCGTCGCGAGTTTTGAAGCCCTGCTCCTTAATGTACTCGTCAAATGTGATGCCGTAGTATTCCTTGAATGAAGGTGCACTCTCGTCGATGTCCGCCTTAATTTCGTTATATTCAGCCTTTGGATAATCGTGAATTACAACGTTATCGTAAAGGTAGTCAAACATTTTTTCCTTAATATATTCCTTTTTGAGCTGATCCTCAAAGCCCGCGGTTGTAATATAGTCAGGGAACATCTTTTTAATGAATTCGTTATTATAAATAGGTGCGGTATAAACCTTGTTTACGGTAACCTTGAAAAGTGCCTTCTTGTTTCTGTATTCCTCGTCAACGTAGTCATCGGGGAAGGTAGCATAGAAGGAATGCTCCTCGAAAAGCAATACGCCCGTCAAGCCATCCTCGAAGTCGTCAATAGCGAGCTTTGAGCCAAGGAAGAACGTTGAGGAGTCACCCTTATCAAACGGTGTTTCCTTGCCCTTGTCGTCAAGAATAATTGAGTTGTCCTCGTCAACAAGGAATGCCTCGTACTTAACGTTAACGATATCGCCAAGCTCTGTAACCTTGTTCATAATCTTAACCTCGAAATAAAGGTTTTCACCCTCATAGTCGGTGGTTACGTAGTCCTCAAGGTCGCTTAATGCATACTTTCTTGTGATAACGTCCTTGATATTAAGCTCTCCGTTTATAATATCAGTTTCAAGCTTATAGGGAAGTGGGCTTGAACCAAGATTTTCAATAAGGTAGTTAGCCTTTGAAAGGGCGTCAATCTTGTTACCCTTTTTCTTAATAACGTCGCCGTTTGAGCTTTCAAGAATCATTTCCTCGTAAACGGTAATATCAACGTAAATATCGTCACCGCGAGAAACAACGTACTCAGACGATGCTTGAATTAAGTAAGAGTCAATTGCCGCTTGAAGCGCGTCAAGCTCTATATCTATAACGTAATTTTGAAAATCGGGAATAGTTATGTACTTTGACATATCGTAGTCGTACTTCTTTTCAAGTGGCTTTTGCTTAAAGCAGGACGCAAGCGGCAAAACCATCAAAAGCATAAGTAAAATGCAAGCGATACTAATAATTCTTTTTTTCATTTTTCCTCCGTTGGGAATTCGCTGATGCTTACAGCTGATAAACCGCTATTAGAAACAGCAACCCCTTTGTATTTTTTAATAGGTGCGTTTTCCTCGTGCTTTTGGCAGAGGTAGTAAATTAAGAGATAAACAAGGTATTGAAGAACTAAATTATAAATCAAAATCGATGCTTGCTGTAAAATAAGCTCAAATGCGATAAACGCAAAGAAATCCTCCGCGTACATATTGCTCGGTCCGCCGTAGCCTATAAAATCAATAACCGTCAAAATAAGCTGCGGTACTGCGTTTATTAAATACAAAAGCAAGCAAGAAATCATCATCGCTCTTTGCGACGGGTTTTTGAAGCTCACCGCCTTAGAAATTCTTGAAGTGCCGTGCATTGTAGAAAGGAAGGTGATAAGTGCGATAAGCACGCAAGGAATTAAACGCTCAATTGTAAGACCGAAAAATCCAAGGAGCAAATCAATACCGACGTTTCCTAAAATGTCCCAAGTGCCAAGCTCGGGATTTGAGGTAATCTGCACAATAGCCGTTGCGCCTATTTGGAACACCGCAGAAATTAAGAACGAGCCGAGTGCAATTATCACGCTTGGCCACGCTTGCTTGAATTTATATCTGCAAAATGCGTAAATCACTATGGCAAAAGCGGTATATTCCGCAACTAAGTCAAACGCGGTTCGTATGTAATAAAATGTGTCGCTCAGGAGCGCGCTATCCGTAAATTGGTCAATCAAAAACGAGCAGGAAATAAAGAAAACGGAAATGCCCGAAGTTACCAAAGCGAGCAAAATTAAAAATTTAGTAGCTCTTTTACTCATAAAACCTCTCAAAAATTCAATATGATATATTGTAGCATAAATAAATATAAAAATAAAGCAAAATTTCAAATTTTCAACAAATTTTCACAAAAGGGAGAAAAAATATGGTAAAAAACGAAGAAATTAACTACGAGGCATTGAAAAATTTTTTGAGCGAAGCGAGCTATCTTCATCCGATAGCCGAGCTTTCATACATAGGAAACAGCGTCCTTGACCGCCCAATTCCGCTCATCACCTTAGGGGACTCCCACGCAGAAAAAAGCGTTTTGTACGTTGCCACTCACCATGCCTGCGAAAATATTTGTACAAATCTTTTGCTCAAATTTTTAGAGGAATATATCGCCCTTTACGAAAACGGAGGCTCAAGCTATCAAATCAGTATAAAGTCCCTCTACAAAATGAGAAAAATTTATATTGTACCGATGTTAAATCCCGATGGCGTTGAATACCGCTTAAACGGAGTGGGGGAAAATAACCCGATAAAGGACAGGGTAATTGATTATAACGGCGGCGAGGATTTTTCCCTTTGGCAAGCAAATGCGCGCGGAGTTGACTTAAACCACAACTATAATGCGTTTTTTGACGAATATAAATCAGTTGAAAAAGAGAGAGAAATAACGCCGGGAAGGACGAAATACAGCGGAGAGTATCCGGAAAGCGAGCCTGAGGTTAGCGCACTCTCTAGCTTAATTCGCTATATTCTTCCAACACTCGAGGGCGTTATTACGCTGCATACGCAGGGCGAGGAAATTTACTACTCGTCAAGGGGCAAGCTCCCGAAAAAGTCCGTCCACGTGTCTAAAATTCTTGCTAAAATGACAAAATATAACCTCTGTGAGCCGAGCGACACCGCCTGCTTTGGCGGTCTTACCGACTATCTTATAAATACGTATGATATTCCGTCGTTCACCGTCGAGTGCGGTCGCGGCACAAATCCGCTTCCTCCAAGCCAAATAGGCAAAATTTATACCGATATTCGCCAAATGCTCTTTACTTTTCCTATTTTGTTCTAAAAACCTATTGAAAAAAATTTCCTATGTGATAAAATATAGATATATTTTAATTTCATAGGCAAAGCAAAGGAGAGAAAAACTATGGAGCTTAAAGGCAAAAAAATCAACTTCCTCGGCGACTCTATTACCGAGGGTCACGGCACAAGCGACTGGGCAACAAAGCCGTATCATCAGCTATTAAAGGTAAGTGCAGGGCTTGCAGAAGCAAGAAACTACGGCAAGGGCGGCACAAAAATCGCGCGCTTACCCGTTATCACCGACAATCCGTTTGATAAGGATTTCAACCTTCGCGCACCCGATATGGACAAAGACGCTGATATGGTTGTCGTTTTCGGCGGCACAAACGACTACGGTCACGCAAGTATTCCGCTTGGCACGTTTGAAGATAAGGATATTCACACCTTCTACGGTGGAATGCACACGCTCTGCAAATACTTAATTGAAACCTACGTTGATAAGCCAATTGTGTTTATGACTCCATTACATAGACTTCAGGAAGCAAAGCTTGACACTGACGTATCAAGACCGCTTAAGGAATTCGTTCACGCGCAAAAGGAAGTGTGTGAATATTATTCTATTCCCGTTTGCGACCTCTTTGCAAGCGGCGGTATGCCCGGCAACGTTTGGGCGTGGTGCGAAAAATATATGCCTGACGGACTCCATCCGAACGATGCAGGACATGAATTGATCGCGCATAAGCTTCAAAAATTCCTTGAAAGCCTATAATGCGAGGCATTTATGGAACTAAAGGGAAAGAAAATAAATTTCCTTGGTGACTCTATCACCGAGGGATGCGGCACAAGCTCGAAGGAAAACACCTTTATTGAAATATTAAAGGAAAAATATAACCTTGCCGAAGCAAGAAACTACGGCAAGGGCGGCACAAGAATTGCACGCCAAAGCGAAATCAAGGACCCAAACGAGCCACGCGATAAGGATTTTTTAATGCGTATGTGGGATATGGACCCTGATGCTGATATAATCGTCGTTTTCGGCGGCACAAACGATTACGGCAACGGTCAAGCACCGCTTGGCACGGTTGACGATACAAGCATTTTCACCTTCTATGGTGCGGTGCGTACTCTTTGTGTCGAGCTTATCAAAAAATATCCGAGCGCATCTATCGTATTTATAACGCCACTCCACCGTTGGAACGAAAACGGCGGCCTTGGCACTTGGAAGCCCGAGGGCGTCGTTCAACACCCACTTTGCGATTACGTCAAGGCGATAAAGGAAGCGTGCGAATGCTATTCCGTGCCTGTCTGCGACCTTTTCGGCGCGGGCTCTATGCCCGTGCATATGCAGCCGTGGCAAGGAATTTACACAACCGACGGACTTCACCCAAACGACGAGGGACACAAGCTCTTGGCAGAAAAAATAGGGAAGTTTTTAGAAAATCTATAATAGAGAAGCACTCCTTGGCAAAAAGGAGTGCTTTTCGGCTTTTGTTTAGTGATATTTCAAAATCAATGCGTGAGCCTTGTATATCATCAAAACAGAGTTTTGCATATCATCAAGTCGCAGAGGAATACACCTTCGGTGATGATATACGCCTTGCGGCGATGATATACCAAGTCTGCGACTTGGATAAAAAAATTCCC
>JBGVIN010000122.1:0-6001 GCA_045123255.1 Eubacteriales bacterium | reverse complement strand
CTTTTAACGGATTGTATTATAACATATTAAAATTAAAAAGTCAATATATATTTGAATGAAAAAATCAAAAAATGGGCATTATAAATTTGAAATCAGAGGATTTCAAATCTTATTATCGGGAGTATATTATGAATAAGCAACCAAATCACTCAATTAAGTGTACTGTAACGTCTTGCGCCAACCACGCAAAGAAGGAAAACTACTGTGTGCTTGACACAGTAATGATCGGCACTCACGAAACAAATCCAACCGTTTCTCAATGCGTTGACTGCGAGTCCTTCGTTTTGGGCAATTGCGGTGGCGATAGCTGCAGAACAACAAAGTAAAAACGATTAAAAAATAGGGCGTGTTGTCTTGTAGAGAACACGTCCTGTTTTTTTAATATACATATTCGGGTTCAGAGCCCTCGGTTACGCACTTTTCGTCAATGATAACCTTTTTAATTTCCTTTTTGGAAGGAAGCTCGAACATAATTTCCGTCATAACCTCCTCCATAATGGAGCGAAGTCCTCTTGCGCCTGTTTGACGCTCAATTGACTTATTTGCAATAGCTTTAAGCGCCTCAGCTGTAAATTCAAGCTCAACGCCGTCGATTTCAAAAAGCTTTTTGTATTGCTTTTCTATTGAATTTTTCGGCAGAGAGAGAATTTGAACGAGCGCCTCCTCGTCAAGGTTGTCAAGACCTACAATAACAGGCAAACGACCTACAAGCTCGGGAATTAAGCCGTATTTTACGATGTCGTGCGCGGTTACGTCAGCAAAAACGCGCTTTTTGTCGAGGTTTAGCTTGCTTTTTATCTCGCCGCCAAAGCCCATTAAGGATTTGCCCTGTCTGCCCTCAATTATCTTAGATAAGCCGTCAAATGCGCCGCCGCAGATGAAGAGAATATCCTTTGTGTTAATAGGAATAAACTCTTGATTTGGGTGCTTTCTGCCGCCCTGCGGTGGAACGTTTGCAACTGTGCCCTCAAGGATTTTGAGAAGCGCCTGCTGTACGCCCTCGCCCGAAACGTCGCGCGTTATGGAGCGATTTTCGCTACGGCGTGAAATTTTGTCGATTTCGTCTATATAAATTATACCCTTTTCTGCTTTTGAAACGTCAAAATCAGCCGCTTGAATTAAGCGTAAAAGAATGTTTTCAACGTCCTCACCAACGTAGCCTGCCTCGGTAAGAGTGGTTGCATCGGCGATAGCAAAGGGAACCTTTAACGCCTTTGCAAGCGTTTGAGCAAGGTAGGTTTTTCCTGAGCCGGTTGGACCGATTAGCAAAATATTGCTTTTTTGGATTTCCACGTCGCCGTTTTCATCTTTTTTCTTTTGATTATATATAAGACGCTTATAGTGGTTATAAACTGCAACGCTAAGCGCAATTTTGGCGTTATCCTGACCTATAACAAATTCGTCAAGAGTTTTTTTGATTTCCTTCGGCGCAGGAAGCGCTTCAATATCAAGAGCGAGGTCGCCGTTTTCCTCATCTGCCTTTTGGTTCAAGTCGTAATCATCGAGAATTTGCTCGCAAAGGTCGATACACATAGGACAGATATAGGCAGAGAAGTCGGGCGCGGGGATTAAAAATTCAACCTCGTTTTCGCTTCTTTTGCAGAATGAACAGCATTTTTTATTTTCACTCATTTTTATGCTCTCTTATCAATAACCTTGTCAACAAGACCGTATTCTGCCGCTTCTTGTGCGCTCATAAAGTTGTCGCGCTCGGTGTCAATTTCGATTGTTTTAAGCTCCTTACCGGTGTTGGAAGCTAAGATCTTGTTTAATTTTTCTCTTGTTTTAAGGATATGCTCAGCGTGGATTTTAATATCGCTTGCTTGACCCTGCGCACCGCCTAAGGGCTGGTGAATCATAATTTCACTGTTTGGAAGCGCAAATCTTTTGCCCTTAGCGCCGCTTGAAAGCAAAAATGCGCCCATGCTTGCCGCCATACCGATACAGGTTGTGGAAACGTCGCATTTAATGAAATTCATTGTGTCATAAATAGCAAGTCCTGCGCTAACGCTACCGCCGGGGCTGTTAATATAAAGGTTTATGTCCTTATCAGGGTCCTGCGCCTCGAGGAAGAGAAGCTGAGCAACAACAAGTGATGCCGTTACGTCATTTACCTCGTCGCAAAGAAACACGATACGGTCCTCTAAAAGTCTTGAATAAATATCGTATGAACGTTCACCGCGGTTGGTTTGTTCAACGACCATTGGAACAAGTGCCATAATATTTTCCTCCTAAATTGTAGAATTTTGTCGCACCTATTATATATTCAAATTACCGCTGTAAATTTATACAGCGGTAAAGAGAAGTAATAAGCTTGTTTTCCAAAGAAATTATTCTTCGGTTGTTTCAGCTGCCTTTGCAGCCTTCTTTCTTGGCTTTGTAATCTTTGCATTTTCCTTTACGAAGTCAACTGCCTTCTTAACTGAAAGGTCTGCCTTGATAGCCTCTACGTCAACGAACTTCTTAACCTCGTCAGCTGGCATATTGTAAGCCTTTGCAAGGTTTTCGTATTCAGCCTCAGCCTCTTCGTCAGATGCTGTGATGCTTTCAAGCTCAACAATCTTTTCAAGAGCAAGACGTGTCTTAACCTGTCTTTCTGCCATTGGCTTGAATTGCTCACGGAGTGAGTCAAGTGTTTGACCTGTGTACTTGCAGTATGTGTTAAGGTCAAGACCTTGCATTCTGAGCCTTGAATCGTAGTCACGAACAAAGTTTTCAGCCTCTGTTTCGAACATAACCTCAGGAATTTCTGCCTCAAGGTTTTCAACGAGTGCATTGATGATTTGCTCCTCAACTGAGTTTTCAGCAGCCTTTTCATTCTTTGCTACGAGTTTTGCCTTAACGTCAGCCTTATATTCATCAAGTGTATCAAATTCGCTAACGTCCTTTGCAAATTCGTCATCAAGCTCAGGAAGCTCGTTCTTTTTAATTTCGTGAAGAACAATCTTGAAAATAGCGTCCTTGCCTGCAAGCTCTTTAGAATGGTACTCCTCAGGGAACTTAACTGAAATATCGAAGCTTTCGCCGATATTGTGACCGATGATTTGCTCTTCGAAGCCAGGAATGAAGCTATTTGAACCGATAGCTAAGCTATACTTTTCTGCCTTGCCGCCGTCAAAGGCAACACCGTCTGAGAAGCCTTCGTAGTCGATAACTGCAAGGTCGCCGTTTTCAACAGCGCGGTCAGTAACCTCAACCATTCTGCCGTTACGAGCGCGAACAGACTCGATTTCTGCGTTAACGTCCTCGTCAGTAACCTCTTTAACTTCCTTCTTTGCCTTGATGCCAACGTATTCCTTAACTGTAACGTCAGGCTTTACAAAGAATTTTGCTTTAAGCACAACGCCGTTGTCGTCGATAGTAACGATATCAAATTCAGGACGGCTAACTACAACTAAGCCGCTTTCCTTAATAGCTGCCTCGTAAGCCTCAGGAATAATTTCGTTGATAGCATCCTCGTAGAATACGCCATTGCCGTACATCTTTTCGATGATTGAGCGTGGAGCCTTACCCTTTCTGAAGCCTGGGATGTTAATCTTCTTAACTTCCTTGCGGTAAACCTTTTCAACAGCTGCGTTGAAAACCTCCTTTGATGCATCAAATTCGATTTCGTAAACGTTGGTTTCAACCTTGTTTGTGTTCTTTAATGCCATTTTAATTTTCCTCCATAGAATGGTAATTTTTACTTAGAGTATTATATATTATAAAATCTTAAAAGTCAATAAGAATTTATAAAAAAATTAACAAAATAGGGTTTAATATTCGTCGGGCATTACAATCATCGGTATAAAGCTTAAAAAATCCGACGAAATTAAGGTAAAGCTAATGCCGTTATATTCAAACGTCCTCGGTACGTTATAAGTTCCGTGAATATGTCCAAAGTAACAATTTTTTATTTTATATTCGTTTAATACGTCTAAAAGCTCGTTGCAAACAAACGACTTAAAGACGGGAGGGAAGTGGAAAAAGACGAGTATTTCTTCGCCGTTTTCGCGTAGCTTAACTGCTTCTTCAAGGCTCATTTTCAGTCTTTGTGCCTCACGCAAAACGATTTTTTGATATTCGGGCTCGCTCGTTTCGTTTTGAAGCTTTTCATCAACGTACCACCCGCGCGTGCCGCAAACGATATAGTTTTCTACCTTATATGCGTTATTGTATAAGAAATCAATAGTGTCAAAGGAATTTTCACGGACAAAGGCACGGTTTTTTGCCATCGTGCCCCACCAATAGTCGTGGTTGCCCTTGCCAAGAAGCTTTTTGCCCGGAAGCTCGTTTATAAATTTGAAATCATCGTAAGCCTCGTTATAGTCTATTGCCCACGAGATATCACCGGGGACGATAACCGTGTCCTCGTCTGATATAATTGCATTCCAATTTTTCTTGATTTTTTCCATATGGTCGCACCAACGGGAGCCGAAAATGCCCATTGGCTTATTTGTAGTTGTGGAAAGATGTAAATCCGCCATTACGTAAATAGACATGTTAAGCTCCTTTCATTAAAATGCTTTTTGGAAAAAGTTGTATGCGTTTTTGTAAAATATTTTATTAGCGATATCGCAACCAAGCTCCTTTTCAAGCTTTAAATAGAGAAGGGACAGGCTTGAAACGTCTGAAATTCCCGTTGGTAAGGCGGAAACACCGTCAAAATCGCACCCAAGGCAAACTGTGTCCTCACCGCCAAGAGATAAATAGTGATAAATATGGTTAAGAGGCGAAAAAAGAGAAGCGTTTTCGGCTAAATGCTCAGGCGCGAGTGAAATGCCAACCAAGCCGCCCAAGGCTTTTATTTCCAAAAAAAGCTCATCACTGAGATTTCTTTTATGGCTATAAACGCTAAATGAATTAGAATGCGATGCGATTGTCGGCTTGTTAAATTTTTTTGATATTTCAACGGCTTCATAAGCACATTCAACCGACGAATGCGAAATATCTGGAATAATACCGAGTGAAAAGGCACGAAAAAGAGCTTCCTTGCCAAACGGGGTAAGACCGCAATTTGTGTCCCAGCCGCCGCCAATTATGCTTTCGCCCCTCCAGTTTAGAGTTAAAACTCTAACGCCTGATTGATAGAGCTTGTCTAAACGCTCAATTTCTCCGTTAATCAGCCGCGCGTCCTCAACGCCTAATATCAGTGCGCCGTTTTTGATTTCGTCCCTTTTGGTGGCAAATTTCAAGCCTTGTAAGCGCGCGTATTCAAGCGTTTTATAAAAATTTCCGTATGCATCCTCGTTTGATAATCGAAAATCGCTCCAAATTGCCATAATTTGAACGTACGGCTCGAAAATTTTCGCTTTTTCAAGTGAAATATGAAGATTGTTTTTTGTGAGTAATTCCTTTTTCTTATACATCTTTTCAAGTGTGTCGGCGTGTAAATCAAAAAGTGGAATCATTACCTTGTTATCGCGTTTTCAATATAGTTGATATCGCATACCTTTAATTTTTTCTCCGCCGTGACCCAAATTTCGCAAACGTCAATTCTTGGCGTTTTGTCCTTTAATTTAGAAGGCAGAGTCTTAAGAAAAGCATATGCAAATTTAATTAGATTTGTTCTTTTTTCGTAGTTTACCGCATCAGATGGGCGGTTTACGTTGTTTTTGTCAATTCTTCTTGTTTTAACCTCGACAAAAACGATAAATTCCTTGTCGTAAGCAATAATATCGGCTTCTAAATGTCCAATTGAGCGGTTTCTTGCTAAAATTTTGAGCTTTTTCTGCTTTTTTAAGTATTTTTCGCAGTAGTCCTCGCCGAAATTGCCAACCTGCTTTTTATCGAAATCAACCATTTTTGCTAAGAAGCTTTACTAAAAAGCTCGGTCTATGTATCGGGGTAACGCCGTATTTCAAAATTGCCTCGTATGTACTTTTGGTAAGACTGTCAAGCATAGGCAGGTCCTTCCTTTTTAAATCTTTTTTATCTCGTCTAAAAGCTCACGATAGCTTATCGACTCCTTATCGATAAGATGGGCAAACTTAAGTGCCCTGAGCCTTGAGCGGAGGAAATT
>JBGVIN010000121.1:0-39156 GCA_045123255.1 Eubacteriales bacterium | reverse complement strand
TATCGTCAACGAGCTTGTCAATTTCCTCCTCGCTATCGTCAGGGTCAAAAAATCTTGTCGTAATTCCGTATTTTGGCAGGGTAACCGAGAAAAGGTTGTAGCTACCGCCGTAAATTGCGCGTGAAGCAACGATGTTGTCACCTGCGCCCGCTATATTAAGTATAGCAAGAAGCGTTGCGCTCATGCCCGATGCGGTTGCAATACCAAGCACACCGCCGTCAAGCTCTGCAAGCTTCTTTTCAAATGCATCAACTGTCGGATTTGCCAAGCGAGTGTAGAAATATCCCTCGCTTTTAAGGTCGAAAAGATCCGCCATTTCGCCTGCTTTTTCATAATAGTATGTGGTGCTTTGAACTATCGGCACAACGCGTGGCTCGCCACTCTTCGGCTTATAACCGCCTTGCACGCATATTGTATCAAGCTTTTTCATATTTTCTCCTTTTCCGTGCGATTTTTGTAAATAATCGACACAGGGTTCGTATTTTTAGTTTCTTAGGCTATGAATTGGCGCAGGAATTCTACCTCCGCGCGCAATAAAGTCCTCGCTTGAATATTCGCTGAGCTTCATAATCGGAGCGTGACCGAGAAGTCCGCCAAACTCAACGCTTTCGCCAACGCTCTTACCGTAAACGGGAATTAAGCGCACAGCTGTGGTCTTATTGTTAATAACGCCTATTGCAATTTCGTCTGCAATAATTCCGCTAAGTGTTGAAGCGCTCGTATCACCCGGTACGGCAATCATATCAAGACCAACGGAGCAAACCGCAGTCATCGCCTCAAGCTTTTCAATACTGAGTGCGCCCATTTCCGCCGCCTCAATCATACCTGCATCCTCAGAAACAGGAATAAACGCGCCGCTAAGACCGCCAACGTGAGATGATGCCATAACGCCACCCTTCTTAACCGCATCGTTGAGCATAGCAAGCGCCGCCGTTGTACCGTGCGTGCCGCATCTTTCAAGACCCATATTTTCAAGAATTCTCGCAACTGAGTCGCCAACCGCAGGGGTAGGTGCGAGTGAAAGGTCAATTATACCGTATGGAGTGTTAAGCTTTTTAGATGCCTCGTAAGCAATAAGCTGACCGACACGCGTAATTTTGAACGCTGTCTTTTTTATTACGTCGGCGAGGTGTGAAAAATCGCAAAAGCCTTCTCTTTTGATTGCAGAAGCAACAACACCGGGACCGGAAACACCAACGTTTATTACCGTGTCAGGCTCACCGATACCGTGAATTGCACCTGCCATAAATGGGTTATCCTCAGGAATGTTTGAGAAAACAACGAGCTTTGCACAGCCTATCGAATCATTTTCACGGGTTAAGTATGCAGTTTCCTTCATTATTTGACCCATGCGTGCAACCGCATCCATATTGATGCCCGCCTTTGTGCTTGCAACGTTTATGCTTGAGCAAACCTTTGTCGTTGTTGCAAGTGCTTCGGGAATCGAGTCGATGAGATTTGATGCACCCTTGGTCATTCCCTTTTGAACAAGTGCACCGTAGCCGCCGATAAAGTTAATTCCAACCTCATTTGCCGCTTTTTCAAGCACCTGAGCCAAGCGGACGAAGCCGTCCTTGTCGCACGCTGCTCCAATAAGCGAAATCGGAGTAACGGAAACGCGCTTATTTATAATAGGAATTCCGTATTTTGCTTCAAGCTCATTTGCGGTTGAAACAAGATTTTGGGCGCTACGTGTGATTTTATCGTAAATTTTTGTTTCAAGACGCTTTTGGTCGTCACTTATGCAGTCGAAAAGCGAAATACCCATAGTTACAGTTCGGATATCAAGATTTTCCTGCTTAATCATATTGACAGTTTCAAGAATATCGTTAACGTTTACCATAATGTCCCCTTAAATGCGGTGCATAGAATTGAAAATTTCCTCGTGCATAACGCGAATGTCAAGACCGCGCTTTTCACCAAGAAGCGCAAGCTCCTTTTGGAAAACGGCAAATTCCGTTTCCATCTTTTCTATTTCAACAAGCATGATCATAGCAAAATAATCCTTGATAACGCTTTGAGTGATATCTACAATATTTGCGTTGTGCTTTGCACATTCAACGCTAACGTCGGCAATGATGCCAACAGAGTCCTTACCAATTACAGTAACTACAGCCTTCATAATAAATCTCCTTAATTATTTTATATAAATTATAGCACCTGCGCGCGAGTATGTCAAGGGCGATAATAGCAAAAATTCTCTCGAAAAAATTTGATTATTTGGTCAAAAAAGAGAGAAAAGACGGATATTTGAAGCGTAAAGGTTTAATTTTTGTTAATAGTGTACCGTTCAGTACCTATATCGCCTTCCTCTCTGAGGAAGGGGGACCGCCGCGTCCTTGCTTCGTTTCACTTAAAGCTTTGTTGGCGGTGGAAGGAGAGAAAGACAAGCACAGTTGTTAAAAGGTTTTATTTTTCGCTCCAATTGTACCGCTCAGTACCGCTTTTTTTATGCAATAATTAATTTGCAAGGGAAAGGAGTAAAAATGGCAGAGGAAATTTCAATTAAGGAAATGGTAAAGAAGCGCAAGGAGCTTTGGGAAGCGGAAAACGATATTTCAAAGGACCAAGCGCTATGCTGCGCCATAGCCGATAAGATACTTGATACAGAATGCTTGCGAGAGGAAATCAAAGCGCACCCCGAGCTTTTAATCGAGGCGTGTTTTTCCATTGTTGATAAGAAAAGGCAGACCGTTCCGTTCTTTTTTAACGACGTTCAAGGCGACTTTTTGTCAAAATTAGCGACACTGGGGTCGTCAAAGCCTTATTTTATTCTCAAAGGAAGACAACAGGGATTCACGTCACTTATCACGGCGCTAATGCTTGCATATGCCATAGTTAGACGTAACTTTTCAGGCTTTACACTCGCGGACAGAGATGACAACACCAAGGCTATTTTCATTGACAAGGCAAAGTCGATGTATAGCAGCTTGCCAAGAAGGCTTCGCCCAACGGAAAAATTCAATTCGGTGAACGAGCTGTTTTTCGACAAGCTTAATTCATCGTGGAGAATAGCCTCGGCAAGCTCAAACGTGGGCAGAAGCCGTACCTTATCGTTTATTCACTACTCAGAAGCGGCATTTTTCAAGTGCCCCATCAAGGATTTGCAAAAATCGATAGGCGAGGCGGCAACAAGTGATGCAATTTGCATCTTTGAAACCACCGCCAACGGCTTCAACGAAGCAAAGGAGCTGTGGGACAGTGGCGCGTGTCATAATCTGTTTTACGAGTGGTACAAAACCAAGGAATACGTTTCAGACGAATATGAATATCTGAAAAGCGGCGATGCGTGGCTGAATTCCAGACTTAGGATGCTTAAAGAAAAGGGGCTAT
Organism: Eubacteriales bacterium; assembly: GCA_045123255.1. Lineage (GTDB taxonomy): Bacteria > Bacillota > Clostridia > Oscillospirales > CAG-272 > RGIG2000. The sequence goes on along the minus strand of JBGVIN010000121.1, from coordinate 35,823 downwards.
CCAAGCAACAGCTTGCTTGGTACGCAAAGAAATATCATTCTTATATTGATAAAAGCTCTATAAGGCAGGAATACCCATGCTCGCCCGAGGAAGCGTTCGTTTCAAGCGGCGACTCAATATTCGACAAGGAAAAAATCTCAAGCTATCTTTCAAGCTTCAATATCAAGTCAAAACGCGGTTATTTTACCTATAAAATCAACACTTCCCCCGTTCTGTTACCAAACGGTGAGGTTGTTTCTTACAAAACTGCGCTTACAGATATTGCATTTGAAGAATGCGAAAACGGATATATTTCCATTGTCAATGAGCCAAATGAAAACGCAAGCGGTTATATTAAGCCGTACGTAATCGGTGCAGATACGGCTGGAACGGGTCAGGACTACTTTTCTGCAAAGGTTATAGATAACACAACCTCGCGGTGCGTTGCAACTCTACATATTAAAAACATAGATGAGGATTTATTTGCACATCAGCTTTATTGCTTGGGTAAATATTATAACACCGCCCTTATCGGAGTTGAAACCAACTATTCGAGGCACCCTGTGCGAGTTTTATACTCACTTGGGTACGAAAATCTATACTCCCACGCAAAGAAACAGCATTTCGGTGACACGCATGAAGCATACGGCTTCGTAACTAGCGCACTTACCCGTCCTATAATTATTTCTAACCTTGTGGCAATAATGCGAGAAAATCTGTTTCTTGAAACCGACCGACAAACTCTTTGTGAAATGACAACGTTCATTAAAAGAAGCGACGGCAAAAGCGCGGCAGCTGACGGTGCACACGACGATTTGGTTATGGCAAGCGCGATAGCGCACTATATAGCTATCGACTATGACCATCGAGCCAAGACTATCGACACCTCAAGCGGATTTTTTAAGCAAAATTTCACACTTCCCCCCTTGCAAGAAGAAAACTACATGGAGTGGTAATATGTTTATTTCAAAGAAAAATTTTCAAAAGCTAATTAAAGAGGTGTTTTCGCTCAAGGAGAGAGTAAACAACCTTGAAAAAACAAAAGCAACCGACCCTGTGGCTGAAATTTCATACAAGGAGGTTGTTGACGAATGGCTCAACGGCAAGAAAATTTAGTCAAAGAGACCACAAGATGCTATCGTCTTTATAAAGAAGCGTTCGAAGAGCAAGCAATGACGGGTTTGCGTGAAAAAATACCGGAGTGCGTTGACTTTTACGAGGGCAGACAATGGCCGAGAGCGACAGAAAGCACTAAAAACTTACCGCGCCCTGTGGTAAATATCGTTAAAATGATTTGCCGTGCAAAGAAGGGCGCAATTTTATCAACCCCGGTAAAGATACAGTATAAATCATACTCTCCTTTCACCGACGTTGACAAATTCAACAGCTTTGCATTAAGCGTCTTTCGCGAAATGAGTCAAGACGAGCTTGACAGACGCGCTATCGACGACGGAATTAAAAAGGGCTCATATTTCTTCCACTATTATTGGAATCCTGATGAAATTTCAAGTGAAAGCGGCGAGCTTGGAGCACTATCGTGCGAATTGATCGATCCCTTAAACATTTTCTTTTCAAATCCGAGCGAGCTTGATGAGCAAAAGCAGGATTGGATTATTGTTAGCTCACAGGTTGTTGTGAAAAAGCTACTTGCGACCATCACCGATTCTAAGCTCATTAACGCCATTATACTTGAAGCTTGCGAAGGAAAGAGTGAGGTTAGCCTTGAAAAGGAAACTATTCTTCTCCTCACAAGATATTTTAAGAAGGACGGAGAAATATACTGTGAACGACAGACTAAATTCAACACAATAACAGAGCCTTATAAGATAGTTCCTGACAATTCTGCCATAATGAGAGTAATTGAGGAAATGAACCTTAACTCGAATGATATGAGCAGAGTGGAAAACGGCACAAATTCTTCGAATTATCGACACTTCCCCCGACAAAACCGTAAATTTAAGCAGCTTTTTCCAATTGTAAGCGGATATTATGAAAGAAAAGAGGGCTCAATATACGGAATGGGCGAGGTTGAGGGCTTAATTCCCAACCAAAAGGCTATCAACTTCAATATAGCTATGAATTTACTTAACGCACAGCAATGCGCTTGGGGTAAATATATCGCTTTGCCGAATGCGCTCGGAAATCAAAAGATTTCAAACGTACCCGGACAAGTGTTGATTGACTTTTCAGGAACAGGCGAAGGAATAAAGCGAATGCCCGAGGGCGAGCTTTCAAGCTCACCAATGAATATCACTCTTTCACTTGAAGAGCTAACAAGAACAGTTAGCGGTGCATCTAGCGTCATGACAGGTGATGCATTCAGCTCAAACCTTTCAGGTGCGGCTATTGCTTACCTTCAATCACAGGCACAGGTGCCTATTGATGAATTAAGAAACACGTTCTGGCACGTAAAGCGCAAGCAAGGTAGAGTAGTTGCTCAATTTTTAAGACACTTTTACTTCAAAAGATCGTTCATCTCGCAAGACGGCAAGGACTGCTCCGATAACAATTCAAAATATGATGAATTTTCATCAACCGACTACGAAAACGCCTGCTTTGAGGTGTACGTTGAGGCGGTTGGCGGCACGAAAGCATCACTCGCCTCTGACATTTCCTTGCTTGACACCTGCTTAAAGAACGGAAGCATTTCGCTCGAAACATATATTCGCGCTTATCCCGAGTCCGCAATTACCAATAAGGAAACTATATTAAAACAGATAGACCGTGAAAAGGAAAACGAATTAAGCGCACTAAGAGAGGAAATTTCAAGATTAAAGGCAAAGGCGGAAAAACGTTATGGCGAGTAAGACAAAAAACGACACCTGTGTAGAAAATTTCGTCACTTCATCCGCAAAATTAGATGTAATTTCGAATTTAGAGCCCGAAAAAATCGCCAAAAACGAACCAAAACCCGGACAAAACGAATGCAAAAGTGAGGTGAACAATGCATTTTCCAAGACAGATGGGGAAAGCGAGGTAGTTTTTGATAAAAATAGTATAATTAAAACTACGAATTCAAGCAATTTTGCCGAAGTCGATGAAAACAAAATAATTGACACTTCCTCAAATTTGCCCGACCCATTGTCTGTAATCAATTCCGAAAACGCACCCGATGTCGTTCAAGAATTGTCATCAAACGAAGAGGAAAATTTAGTTTTTAGCAAACTATTTCCAGGTGTTTCTCTTGAAAAAATCGAGCAAGACGAGCTTTTCCGCCTGTTTTCAAGTCACAACGGTAATAAATTAACGATTTCAGACCTCTATACTAACTATTTGCGCTTTATAAGCATGGTTGAGGGCGATTTTGCTAAAAAATCGCTCGTTTCGCTCCAAAATAAGCTTTTATCCCCCGGTTCGCTTGCTTCAAGTAAAAAATCAGGTGAGATTTTCTTTACAAAGGAACAGGTTTTGAAAATGAGCCCATCACAAATCGCCGACAACTATGAAATTATAAGAAAAAGCCAGCAGAAATGGTAATATACGCGACGTTTTAGTACATCGTGCTTTATTGCAGCCACGGTGATGTTACAAAGCCAAAAAGCAGCCCTTTAGGCGTTAATTATTAAGTGGCAAGTAAGCAGCACCATTTCCTTACCCTTCGCAAAATTTAGTAAGGAGAATATTATGGCATATTCAAATTTTATTCCATCGGTTTGGTCAGAATCAATCAACAGAGAGCTTGAGCGCGCTTGCGTTTTCGTCGAGGACTGCAACCGCCAATATGAAGGCGACGTTTCTAAGAAGGGTGACAGTGTTCACATTCTTGGCGTTGGCAAGCCAACCATCAAATCAATCACGCGTGAAAATGCTAGCGGCGAAATCGATGCAGCCGAGGAGGTAAGCGACACATCTGTCATTCTTAACGTCAACCAGATAAGATATTTCAATTACAAGGTGGGCGACATTGACAAGGCGCAAGCAATCGGCGGCTTAATGGACGCGCTCAGCGCCGAAACAAGTGAAGGACTTGCCAACGAAATGGACAAGTACATCGCCACAATGGCACTCGATACGTCAGTTTCAAAGCTCAGCACAGCGCCAACGCTCGTAACAAAGGATAACGTACTTTCTATTCTTGATGATGCAATCGAGAAGCTCCAGGAAAACGACGTAAACATGGCAAACGGCATTACAGTTACCGTTTCCCCACGCTTCTACAAGCTCTTCAAGCAGGCTTACGTATCTAATGATACCAACAATAGCCAGATGCTTGAAAACGGCAAAATCGCTATGTACGGCAACGTAACCGTTAAGCTTTCCAACAACGTTGCAAAAACCGATTCAGGCGCAACTGACAACATCATGATAAGAACCAGGAGAGCTATCGCATTTGTAAATCCTCTTACTCACACCGAGGCATATCGCCCAGAGAAGTCATTTGCAGACGCGGTTAAGGGTTACGCCCTTTTCGACGGCAAGGTTGTAAGACCAAAGGAAATTGTAAACATCAACGTTAAGTACGCTTAACTCTTGTTTTCGCATTATAAAGCGCATACGAGCTGAATTTCAAGCGTTTTAGGATTTTGCGCGAATTCCGCTGTTAGAGTTTGTTGCCGTTAAATTTCGCGCCATATCGCGCTCAAAAAAACCATCACCGAGCTTTTTAGCAGTTAGGTGATGGTTTTGTTTTTAGCGCCATTTTCGTCAAAATGAAAAAATATTCTAATTCGAAATTCGCATTTTTTCAAAAACACGCGACCCTGTGTCTGAGTTTGATATTTTTTACATCTTTCACATTTGCATATATATTCATTAAATATAAGTATTTATTCAATCAATAAGACAGTGTATACATATTTTTAGGCGACCCCTTGTCTAAGTTTGCGCTTTTAAGTGAAATTTGCATGTTAAATAATTATTCGCATTTTTAATGCTAAAAATGTGTGTTTTGAAGCAAATTATGATATTTTAGCTCTGAAAACGCCGCATTTTTCAAGTAAACGCGTGTAAATTATAGCGTTTTTATTGTTTTTCCCATTTATTTACACAAAACGCCAAAAATAGTGCATTTTTTCACTCTAAATACGACATTTTTCTCTTTTTCAGGGTGATATTATATAGATATGAACATTTTCGAGAAAAAGGCGTGCAAAACGCGCTAAAGGAGTAAAAATGAAGGAAGAAAAACAAGAAAACAAGCAAATTACGTACATAGAGGTTGAAAAAATATCTCCAAACCCAAGCCAGCCAAGGAAAGCCTTTTCCGATGACGGGATAATAAAGTTGGCCGACAGTATAAGGCAATATGGCATCATTCAGCCGCTTTGTGTTCGCAAGGTAGGAAACGAATACGAACTAATTTCCGGGGAACGAAGGCTGAGAGCATCAAAGGAAATCGGCCTCACAGCCGTTCCGTGCATAGTTAGCGTGGCAAGCGACGAAAGCAGTGCCGTGATATCAATAATCGAAAACCTAATGCGTGAGGATTTAACAATTTTCGAAGAGGCAGAAGCCATTGAGGCTTTAATAGACACGCACAAGCAAACGCAAGAAAAAATTGCACAAAGACTAAGCGTTAGCCAGTCATACATCGCTAACAAATTAAGGCTCTTGAGATTATCAAGTGAGGAGCGCGCTATGATTTTACGTTCAGGATTAACAGAGAGGCACGCGCGAGCATTATTGAGAATAAAAGACGACAAGTTGCGCGAAAAAGCACTTGAAGATATAATAAACAAGGAATTAAACGTGCAAGAAGCCGAGCAGCATATCGAAGGGTTGTTATCTTTTGTTGATAAGTCAACAAAAGATAACATAAAGTCTCAGTCATACAAGTCAATCGACAGTTTTTATGATGCGATCACCCGTGCAATAACACTCGTAGAAAACAGCGGATTAAAAATCAAGCAGCGAAGGATCGAAAACGACGCTTATACAGAAATAACTATATTGGTGCCAAAGTCAAAAGAAAATCAAGTATGTTAGTAGAGAGCAAGGGATAGTGCGTGCTCGAAGTAGAAAATTCAAGGTTCATTTGTAAAAAACGACGAGATTAGACATAATTCAGACATTTTTTACAATTTTAGTACACTTATCAACGTAGTTATCAACATTTTGTTGACAACTAGCGCAAACCGCGTAAAAAACAAAGCTATATAACACCACCCAACTTACCAAATATTGAAGAGAAATACCCGATTGAAAGCTTATCAGTCGGGTATTTCTTTGTTTCACGTGAAACATTCTTCTAAAAAAGGGAGTAAAAATCAGGAAGTTTGACCGTAGCGCTGAAAAAAACAAAGGTGCTAGAAATGTAATTATTAAACGTACTTGTTTTACACCAACGGTGACAAAATCTGCTGTTTCACGTGAAACAATCCCAATGATAAGCAAAGAGATTGAGAAAAGCCAAGCCAAAGCTAAACCACAGGAGAACAGGGACCGTGGTTATACGTGACACATAAATGCACCGTCGGCAGTAATCCGAAGCCATTCATCCATCATCAAAGAGAATGTTTCACGTGAAACATTCATTTTCTCAAGCAAAAAGTGTTCCAATCAAAAGCACAGGCAACAAAAAGCAGACGAACGGAAACAACGTAGGTTATCTAACGAGTAGCAATTCACGACGGCAACAAAAAAACAAAGAACAAAGTCCGGAACCAAGTTTTTCATTACAACTAGTTTTGCCAACAATTGGGCGTGTTGTTTTTCCCAATCGTTCGCTGTGTTTCACGTGAAACAATAGATTTTTTGCGTTTTTTCGAAATTTTCTATTGATTTCGACACAAAACAATGATATACTTTAATTGGAACTTCAACGAAAGGTGGTGGCGTGCTTACCGTGCATATCATATCATTTGCAAACCAAAAGGGCGGCGTTGGCAAAACGACATCCGCTTTGAACTGTGCTTCCGCACTCGGCGGACTCGGAAAGCGCGTTTTACTCATCGACCTTGACCCACAAGCAAACAGCACAAGCTCGCTCGGCATCCCAAAAAACGGATTGAAATACTCAATTTACGACGTTTTTACAGGCAAAGCCGACGATATATCCCTTGCAATAATAGAAACGAAATACAAAAACTTATCTATTATTCCATCAAACATGATGCTTGCGAGCATAGAAGCAGAGTTAACAACAGAGGGTGGCAGAGAATCATACCTCAAAAGAATTCTTGCAAGCTTGGGCGAAAAAAATCTTTTCGATTACGTTATCATAGATTGTCCACCATCACTCGGAATGATAACAATAAATGCACTTGTTGCAAGCACAGGCCTTGTTATTCCAACACAATGTGAATATTTTGCATTAGAGGGACTAACACAGCTCATGATGACGGTCAAGGCAATAAAAGCAAGGTATAACAAAAGCCTTGTTATCACAGGTATACTTGTTACAATGTTTACGCCGCGCTTTAAGCTTTCAAAAGAGGTACTAAACGAGCTTGAAAACTACTATTTTGGAATGATATTCGACCAAAAGATTTCAAGGAGCATAGTTATTAGCGAAGCTTCAAGCTATGCAGAGCCGATAAATTACTATTCAAAATATTCTAAATCAAGCTTAGAATACACAAAGGTAGCAAGAGAAATCGTTGAAAGAACAGAAGGAATAATATAAAAGGAGAATAAAAATGAAAAAAGGACTTGGCAGAGGACTCGATTCCATATTCGCAGACAACTACATAGACGTATCTTCGTCTTCCGCAAACGAAGGCATTCAAACACTTCGTTTATCACAGATAGAGCCAAAATCAGACCAACCGAGAAAGCATTTTGACGAGGAAGCACTTCTCGAGCTTTCTGATTCAATTAAACAACACGGCTTACTTCAACCTATTATCGTACGTGAAAGCGCACAGGGCTATTATCAAATCATCGCAGGTGAGCGCAGATGGCGCGCGTCCAAGCTTGCAGGGCTTTTAGAAATCCCCGCCATTATTATGCAAGCAGACGAATTAAAGGCGGCAGAGCTTGCTATCATTGAAAATATTCAACGTCAAGACTTGAATGCATACGAGGAAGCTGCAGCTTACAAATCACTTTTAGAGCAATACGGTCTTACACAAGAAGAGGTTAGTGAAAGGGTTGGCAAATCAAGAAGCGCGGTTGCAAACTCTATGCGTTTGCTCGATTTACCAGATGACGTAATTGAGATGCTCAAAACGGGCGATATCTCAGCAGGTCACGCTCGCGCACTTTTAGGTCTTAAAAACAAGGATATTATCGTAGATACAGCAGAGCAAATCTTAGTTCGTTCACTTTCCGTGCGTGACACCGAATCACTCGTCAAGAAATTAAACAAGGAATACGAAAAGGGACTTCTCCCTGCCGAGGAAAACGAAGGCGAGGAAATTGAGGTTGACTACATAAAGGACCTTGAAAAGAGGGCAATGCACATAACAGGCAAACGCGTAAAAATCAAGAACAAGGGCAAGGTTTCAACCGTAGAGATCGATTTCTACGGAAACGACGACCTTGAAGACATTCTTATCAAGCTTTGCGGCAAGGACATTATCGAAAGATGAACGCTCAAATGATACTATTCGCAGATGCAATCTACTCAATCCCTGTAAATCTCATTATATGGGCAATTTGCATAGGGGCAAATCTCGGCTTTTTGTATAGCTATTTTTCAAAGAACGTTGTAGGCTCAGTCGTTCGCCGTTTAATAGATACAGGCGCAACTGACGAGTTAAGCGCAAAGACGCTCGGCGAGCTTGGCTACGAAAGGTTCTCATTCTTTTACAAGATTATATTAAAGGACACAAGCAACCTAAGAAGTATAATAAGCGTTGTTGGTGGCTCCATTCCGAAAGCTGAAAACGAGGAAGGAGTTATGGCACCAAGCTGGGATGAGGCGCGTTTTTACATTCCCGAGTCAAAGCTTAGCCGCGCCAAAGCCGCATACGGCACACCGCAAAAATGGTTCTATATACCAATTTTTGTTGTTTTGTCAACAATTATTTCTGCCATTATGGCTATCGTAATGCCAATGCTTATCGAGGCGTTACCGCTAATTTAATCAAGCTCTATAATATATAATATAAAGGACTGACCTTTGCCAGTCCTTTTCTTATGCCGAAAGAATTGCTCTTCAGTTGTTGGTCGCTCATCTTAGAATTGTTTGTCTGTTGCGACGTATCCTTTGCACCTGTGAGGCTCATTTAAGGCGTTTTTACCGTGTTTATCGTTTACGGCGGCAAGAATATACGTTTTAATTAGCCCTGTGTTAAAGCGCCCGTGTTAGCCTCACAAGCATCATTCAAAGAGGGTGTTTCACGTCTTTTTTGTCATTTCAAGCGTGCCAAGAAACCTTTTCGCGGACAACCATTGGTTGCCCCTACGGATAATTCCGTTCGTGTGGCGGTTTGCCGCCGTTTTCCTTTTTATTCATTTTTCCGGTGGGAGTAGAACCCCTCCCCCTACGGTGCGCCTACCATTTTTCCTTATCATTTTGAGCGTGTGGCAAATCCGCATTTTCAAGCCAACGTTTTCGTAATATAAGTAACACGGCAGGGGATTTTCCCTGCCGTGTTGGTTATGATTGTTTTTAGAATCCAAATATTGATTCAGGCTTGATAGCGTAGTCAATTTTACCGTTTTGCTCGTCCGTGTTTTCAGAAAACGCAGCGGAGGCGGCGATTACGTCTTTTATTTCAAGCTCGTTTATTTCGTAGCTCGGTGAAATATATTTTTTCATTCGTCATCCTCCTGTTTTGTGAAAGCTTGATTATAGGTCACAGTTGTAGCCGCTTCAGTCAAAGCATTACTTGATACATACCAAACGTTACCGTTTTCTATTATGTACATACACATAATTACGTCAAAGTCCTGATATTTTTCCCAGTTGTCCGTCCTCATAATAACAGATACCGCAGAATAAGCTCTATCAATTTTACTGCTTACAACCGCGCCCATTGTTACCTTTGCAGTCGTGCCGTCTGAGTTAATCGGCTTGTTGTCTTTGTTTACAAGGTTGTCAGAAGCACAGGCAACAACGCCAAGCTCAATTTTTGTGTCTATGAAAGCCTCGTAAGCTTCAAGCCACTCATAGTTAACGAAATACGAAGCCACCATAGATGACGTATCGTATTCAGCAACCGAGTGTCCCTTGTATACAATAAGCGCAGGAGCATCCATTTCTACGGTGTCGCCGCATTTTGCACATTCCTTAGTCACCGTGCCGCTTGCAAGATAGCCGTTTGTGTATTTAATATCGGTTATTTCATATTCGTGCTCGCACGATTTTAATTGAACAAGATACTGTGCGCTTGCAACCCACTCGCAAAGAGAGAAGTCACGTCCGCGCACGAAAATTTTATTGCCGTAAATTTCAACGATATAGCCTTGGCTTCCGTCAAGATGCTCACCGCTAACCTTGTTGTAGCCTGACCAAAGATATGAAACGGATGCACAGTTAAACGCATGAATAGGAAGCTCCTCGGTTGCACCGTACATATTGCTAACGGAGTCCATCGTCCAATGTGAATGTCCGTTAAAGAGCATAATTTCGGGATATTTTGCAAGAATTGCGCGAAGCTCTTGGTCGTTTGTAACACCGTGCCAGCCCTCTCCCGGCAAGCTGCCTGCAACCGTGTTGTAAAGTGACTGGTGCAAGAAAAGGAAGGTCGGGCGCGACTCGCTTCTGTTTTCACCAAGCTTGGAGTCAAGCCACGCGAGCGTTTCAGGCGTAAAGTATGCGCCAAGACCGCTTGGAGTATCGCTACCAAGGAAAATATAGTGGTAGCCGTTTAGCCAAAAATCATAGCTTGTGTCTGTCGGGTGTGTGCCGTCGGGAAGCGTTGCATATTCAAGGAACGCACCGCTTGCGCTTGGGTAATCGTGGTTGCCTATTGCAAGGTAAAGCGGATATTTTGCCCCATCCTTACCAAGCTCGCTCATCACACCTGCGTGAAGCGTCATCATATTTGCATACTGATCACTTCTTCCGTTGTCTGCCATATCGCCAACGATATAGATCGCAACTCCGCTTGGATACTGGCGAGCAACGTCGCGAAGCATATTTTGGAAGTTTACCGCGCTTGTGTCGTTAAGACCGCTTATGTGAATATCACTTATTACCACCATCGACAGATCAGGCGTGCCAAGCTGTTCCATATCTGCGTGTGCAGGTAAATCAACCGTCACAAACCCCTCGGAAAGAGGAGAGTCTCCGCTCTTCTTTGCGTAAACGAGGAGCTTTGTTGCGCCGTTTGGCACAACTGTATTTTTATCAAAGGTAAAGCTTGTAGTTTCAGCCGTCACCTTAAATTTCGCAAGTGAGGTATAGCCGTCAAGCGCGCCGCTCTCATTTGCCCAATACATAACGATATCGTAGCCACCGCTGATTCCGTATGGCATAGTTACGGAAACCGTTCCGCTTGCAAAGCCGTCACCGCCCAGAGTATATGTTGCACTTAAAGGCGCTTGAGTTTGTGAAGGTACAGTCGGCTCGTCAATTGTGCCGCCCTCGGTTTTTCCGTTTTCGCTATCGTCAACGTCACCTATTGCAATATTTATACTGAACGTAAAGTCATTTTTTAAGTACTGATCCTTTTCAACAAGGAAAATTGTGTAAAGTCCCTCGGGCAAGGATGCAAGCTGTCCAAGATTTCCGCCAACATTTGGTGCCGTTCTTATATCATACGGTACACCGTTGCCCGAATCGGTAATATAGTACCAGCGAACGGTTGCTTCACGTGTGCCACGCTGAGCAATTCCAATCCAGTCCTTTACATCTACGCCCGTTGCAGTAACCAAAATCGGCTCTCCAACGTTGAAGCGTGTTTTGTTTACGCTTAACGAGTGGGTTTCGTTTGAAACGGTAACACTGCTCGCGCCGTCATCACCCTCGGGGTTGTCGGGATTTGGATCGACAGGCACGTCAGGCTCCGAGTCTGGCTCGGGGCTTGGATTTTCAGGCTCCGTAATATCGTCCACAACCTTTATCGGAATAGTATAAAGCGCACCGTTTTTAAGCAAACCGTCATTTTCAACGAAGCATATAACGTATTCGCCCACGGGAATATTTATTAAATCCTTATAGCCGCTACCGTGATAATAGCTGTCCTTTTCAGCCATCTCCCTTATGTTAAATTCAACGCCCGAGCCGACACCAAACTTGCCGTTGTGCGCTTCAACGTAATACCACATAATAGCCTCTGTTCCGTCCGCCGTTGCAATACCAACCCAGTCAGAGCCGTAGCCCGTTGCCGTAACCAAAATTTCCTCGTTCGGAGAAAACGTTGTTTTGTTAACCGACAAGGTCTTTTCTGGTAACTCCTCTTCTTCCTTATACTCCTCGTCTAAAACGGTTATATAAAGACCTCTTAACGTGGTGTTTTCATAAGGCTTTCCCGCATTTTTATCAATTAGCCTGAGTAAATAATTACCCGCCTCAAACGACTGAAGCTTTGTTATGTCGTATTCCTCGCCCATGTTTTCTACGTAAACGTAGCTACTGTACGAGGTGTCGTACACGTCGGAATAAACACCAATCCAATCCTTTGGCGCTCCGATTTCAGACGAAATATAAATCGGCTCACCCTTTTTGAATACTCGCTGCCCATTTTTCGTTGACAGATATGCCTCGTCTCCAAAATCAACAGTAGGATACTCATAAGTGCCGACGAATTCCTCGTCAGTAATTACTATTTCAGTCTTTACTACGTGGTTTGCATATCCCCTGCCGTTGTTTGGAACGAGGTAAATTTCGTATTCACCGCTGACAAGCTGCATGCCGCGAGCAATATCATACGGCGCACCGCTGCCTGACTTTCCCAAATAATAATAGTTAGGGTAGGTTCCGGCACCCTTTGGACAAATTGCCACCCAGTCGGTGGTGGATTTACCGTATGACGTAACCATAATAGGTTCACCAAGCTTAAACGTGCTTTTTTCAAGGCACAGTCTATAGCTTCCGTCCGCACTTGATACGTTAATCGCGTTTTCGCACGTAACAATCTCGTCATTATTCGTTAGTGTATCGCCGCTTGCTTCATCGGCAAACGAGGGCAGCGCCATAAACGGAACAATGCCAAGAACCATTATAAATGCGATCAAAATGCTCAAAAGCTTTTTTGTTTTCATAAAATCTCTCCTTGATTTTTATTCTATACTTATGTTATAATAAATTTGAGCAAAATTGTCAATATTTCACCGATTATTTGAGCAAAGTGCTCGCTTTGTGATTAAACATCAACACATTTCAATTAAATATACAACAAAGAGGTCAAAAATGGCACTAAAGGACAGAGAGAAAAGAATAATTGAATATTTGAGTCAAAACCGCGAGGCCACCATTGAGGAGCTTTGCGCGTTGCTCTTTGTGAGTGCGCCGACAGTAAGAAGGGATCTCACCTCTCTTTCTAAATCGGGCAGAATAATAAGGACTCACGGCGGCGCACTTTATAACAGCGTGCAAACAGAGGGTACTCCGCAGGAAAAGCGTGAGAAGGAGTTTGTTTACGAAAAGGATATTATTGCAAGAAAATGTCTTGACCTTATAAACGACGGCGACACGGTTATGCTTGATGCGTCATCGTCCTGTTTAAGACTGATGAATTTATTGAGCGCGAAAAGCTCTGTTATAGTTGTAACCAACAGCACAAAGGCGTCGTTTGTGCTTGCAAAAACGGGAATTAAAACGTTTGTTTCAGGCGGAGAGGCGTCAAAAACCTCGTTTGGTTACGTTGGCTCACTTGCGGAAAGATTTATAAGACAGTTTAACGCGGATATTTGCTTTTTCTCCGTTTCCTCGCTGACCCCCGACGGCAAGCTCACTGACAATTCCGTTTTGGAAAACCAGATAAGCCGTGCAATGATGGAGCAGTCAAAAAAATCCGTTTTGCTTCTCAACTCGCAAAAAATAGGCGCGCCTTACCTAAACACCGTTGGCACACTCGGCGACGTTGACCTCGTCGTTTGCGAAAGGGATATTTCGGACAAATTTCCAAGCTACAAGGAAAAGTTTATATAATGCAAAAGGGACTGTTGCAAAAGTGCAGCAGTCCCGTATTTTTGTTTGATTGAAGGGTTGAACGAAATTTTATACGTTCTTCTCGCTAAGCAGTGCAACAACGTCGTTATACGAAGCGAAGTAATATTTTTCGCCCTCGGTTGCAGATGCAATTTGCAGGTAGCTATACTTAACAGTGCCGTCCTTGGCTGTACCAACGTAAGCTCCTATTGCAAGGTCAATATCCTTTTGCTTCTCGTCAAAGCCTGTGATTTTCAAGTTAAAAAGACCAAAGCCGCTATCGGTAATATCTGCGGCAATTACGCCTTGTCTTTCCACTCCGTTTTCATCGAAAATATCGTTTTTGCCGATATTATCTGCCTTAACCGCGAACACACCGTAGTTAACCCTTTCGCCTGTGATTGCTTCGTACTCCTTAATTGCTTTCTCGTTTACCCTGTAATTTACGGACATCAAATCTCCATACAGAGCCGCAGAGAAGCCGAGGTTTGCAAAAAGAGGATCCACGTCAGCTTCAATTCTGTGCTTGCATCCCTCGTTTTGACAAGCTACAAGCTTTGCGCCTATGCTTTCGTAATTTGCATATACGATAGTTGTAAGCTCGTTATGCTTCGGATCTTTTTCAGGCACAGCTACTGAATTACAACGAGTGCAATTTATTACACAGGGGTTGTTATCCTCCATATGCGTGCCACCGTAGTAATATTCGCAATGGTTGCCTATTGTCACCTTGTTTGATACGTTGCCCGAATACTTGCTTAGCACCGAGATAACCGCATCATCCTTTTCACCCGTGTAAACAAACTCGTTTATGTAAAGAGTCATATTGAATGCATTGGTGTCAATGCTTGTTACGCCCTTATGAATTATAACCCTATTAACGCCCGGGCTCCAGTTGATTTGATTTGAGTTAAGCTTAGTTACACCCAACGGCACTCTAAAGGTTGTAAGCGACTTAGCCTCGGAAATCGAGCCCATATAGGTTACAGAATCCGGCAGGTAAAGCGTTTTTAGCGATTTAAGTCCGGTTTGCTGTGCGCCGCCACCGCCTGCACCGCCGAAATATTCAAAGCCCTCGGGGAAAATAAGCTCCTCTAAGTTAGGGCAGTTGTAGAACTGATTTGCTTCGGTTCTTTTCAAGCTTTGGGCGTTTGACATATCGACGGTTTTGAGTGACGAGCAGCCGTAAAACGCATATCCGCATATCGAAACGCAATCTCTTGGCACGTTTGTCCATTCAAGACCGTGTGCGGTGTAGAACATATTGCCGCTGATTTCCACTAAGGTATCGGGGAACTTTACGTATTTTAGGTCGTTATAGCCCTTGAAAATATCGCCTGTAACCTTTTGAACGTTAGTGGGCACCTCGGCACGGATAAGGCTCGTTTTACCGTAGGATTTTGTTGCCAACTCGTTCAGCTGTCTAAAATCCGTCGTTGTGTTAACGTTGTTTGTAAAAATGTAGTATGCAGGGTATGTGTGGTATTCCTTTCCGTCGAAAAGCACCACGCGCGAGGTATAGCCGTCCTCGGTGCCGTCGTTGCCAAAGACGCTTTTTTCGTCCATTCCGCCAACTATCTCGACTTCACCGAACTCATTTGTTGAAGCTGCACTGACGGAAATTACGAGCGCACAGATAAGCGCGCTTAAAATTGCCAGGGTCAAAATTAGCTTTTTCATTGTTTCTCTCCTTTTTTATATTTTATATTTATTTGTCTTGCGCTATTTACACCTCATAAAGCTTGGGAATTTCAAGAAGCTCGCCGCCGCGCTTGGCACTTTCGTTTGCGATAATTCCGGGGAGCGAAATTCTTATACCCATATCAACGTCAATAGGTGGGTCGGTATCGTCTATTATGCATTTTATAAACTCGCGTATCATTTTTGCGTCAACTCCGCCGTGGCCGTAGACGTCGCCTGTTTCGGAAAGCTTAACGGGGATTTCAAACGATTTTTCAAACGTATCAGGCACACTATATAGCTTTGCAAACGAGGTTGCATCCTCAAGCGGCTTCGTTTTGTCGGTCATAATAGAGCCTCTTGTGCCGTATAACGCGAAATTGTGGTCGTAGCCAACGTACATACCAAAGCCGATAAAGATGCGGATTACCGCTCCCTTGGCGGTTTTGAAAATAGCAATTCCGTTTTCCGCCCCCTCCGCGTACTGACTGTATTTTGATGAGGTCGGCACCATACAGGAAACGCTCACGCAATAGTCGTCCATTATGTAAAGCAGCGGCCCTAAATTGTGCGTTAAATACGTTATTGCAGGGTTATATTTGCGCCAATGGTTGTTTGGCTCATACTCCTTTATATCATCGGGGTGTGCGGCGTGCAAATATTCACTCTCGGCGTATAAAATATCACCAAACTCACCCGAGTCGTGCATTTTCTTCCACTTTTCGATAAACGCCCAGTAAAAGCAGTTTTCACCTGCCATATATTTAAGATGTGGATGTGCTTTCACCGCATCCTTTAATATTTTTGCTTCCTCAATAGTTTCAATTGCGGGGATTTCACTAAGCACGTGCTTGCCCGCTTCGAGCGCCATTAAGGTGTGCTTTGTGTGAAGCGGCTTGTCGGTTGCAATATAAACCGCGTCGATATCGCTTGCAAGCAAATCCTCAATATTATCAAAGCAGAGAAGATCCGTTACACCGTTTTTTTGGTAGTCCTCGTAGCAAGCATCAAGCGTCTTTTTATCGCTGTCCGCAATCGCTCTTATTTTAACGTTTTCATCCCCTATAAGCGTCCACGCAACGTACGCGCCGCGCTTTAATCCCACAACTCCTAATTTTATAACCTTGTTTTCCATTTATCTTCCTCGTTTGTCAGCTCTGTCCTTCAGCTTGCGCCGAACGGATACGAAATAAAATACTACGCCTATCATAATAGGCACAAGCTCAGCGGCACTCACGCCAAGCCAAAGACCCATATAACCAAGGTCAAAAACGAAGCAAAAGAGAAGCGCCAAGCCTATTCTTGCCAAAATCGCATCCAGAAGAGCCACTATTATATTGATTTTTTTGTTGCCGCTTCCATCCATCAGAGCGCGCACAGTCGGGCGCACGGATGCAGTAAGAAGCGAGAAAATAAGTATCGGCAAGTACGCCTTAACCATACTTAATACGTTTTCCTCATCGGTAAATATCCTGAAAATTCCTATTGGGAAAAGAAGGAATAATAGAATAAGCACGCTTGATACACACGCGGAAATGATAAAAACGCGAATAAGCGTGCCGTTTACGCGCTTTAATTTACCTGCCGCAATATTTTGACCTATAATCATAGCGCCTGCCGCGGCAAGGGCGCCGAGAATTAAGTCAACCGTTGTCGCTATATTAGCGCGTATTCCTGAAAATGCGGAAACGCTAACGCCGTAGCTGTTAATAAGTGAGCCTATTACCATATTTGCAATTTGAATTGCAGAGTTGTTAATAGCCATAGGAATTCCAAGACGCAAATAGCCGCCAAGGGCGCTCATATCCCATCTTACAAAATCTCTTGCCGTAAAAGAGAGAGCGTAAAGCCTGCGCCTTTTTATAAGCAAGGAAAATGAAAAGACAACGCTGACAAGCTGAGCAAGCACGGTGGCATACGCCGCGCCCGGTGCGCCCATATCAAAGCCAAGGACGAAAATACAGTCCAAAACGATATTTAGTCCGCAGGCAAGAGTAATAAAGAGAAGCGGGTGCTTTGAATCTCCCATTCCTCTGAAAATCGCGCTGATTATATGATAAAAATATATCGGAATTATTCCAAAAAGACAAATTCTTGAATATTCATGCGCGCCCCCGTACGATTCGGGTGGGGTGTTAAGAAGCCTTAGCATAGTGTCAGTTAGCGGTAGCATAATCACCATTGATAGAATGGCAAAGACGAAAATGAAGCCGCACACGGTTGAAACCAAGCGCGAAATTTCCTTTATTTTGCCAGAGCCTACCTTCATCGCTATAATAACCTGCACGCTTGACGCAAAGCCGCCGATAAACGCGTTTAAGAACATAGCAACGCTTCCGCCTATCGATACGGCACTTGTGCCCGCCTCTCCCATACGGTAGCCGACGACTATCATGTCAACCGTATTAAGAAGCACCATCATAAGGTGCGAAAGCAAAACGGGTATTGCAAATTTCACAAGCTGAGAGGTTAAATTTCCCTCTGTAAACACCCTTATGGCGGTTTTGTTTTTTGATGCGTTCACAAAAATCTCCCAAAAAGGTTAGTTATATCCATTTTTAGTTTATCAAATTATTTTTCTTGTGTAAATGTAAATTTTCGCGTTTTATATGAAAATTTTCGTGAAAATTGCCCCCTTCGCGCTTTTTTACTTGACTTTTTCCCTAAAAACAGTCATAATTATGCTGTAACCACTCTAAAAAAGGAGCGAATTATGAGCGAAAGCATTTGCAAATTTATGCCTCAGAAAAACGAGGATGCCACAATAAAGGCGGTTAGATTTGTTTACGAAACGGAGTGTAAAACGCTTTTGCAGCCGTTTTATCATCCTATTTACGTTTTCCATATCGTCACGCAGGGCACAGCGACCCTGAAAATTCTTGAAAAAAGCTACGAGCTTAAAAGAGGCGACGTGTTTTTTGCATTCCCCGCAAGCTTTTACTACCTTGACCCAAGTGATGATTTTGAATATATTTATATCAGCTTTATGGGCAGCGGCGCAACCTCATTTCTTTCGCGCTGTAATATAACGCCAGAAAATCCGTGTTTCCCCGATTTTTCCTTTCTTTGCACAATGTTTGAAAATTCAATTCGGCGCATAACGCAAAATAATTCCAATATGCTAACCGAAGCGGTGCTTTTCTACGCACTTTCGTTTTTCGACACTAAGAACGATGGGGGAGAGGAAGTGGGCGCGCAAACGATTTTTGAAGCAATAATTAACTACGTTGACCACCATTTCCGCGAGAGCGATTTA
Organism: Eubacteriales bacterium; assembly: GCA_045123255.1. Lineage (GTDB taxonomy): Bacteria > Bacillota > Clostridia > Oscillospirales > CAG-272 > RGIG2000. The sequence goes on along the minus strand of JBGVIN010000121.1, from coordinate 16,984 downwards.
TCTCTAAAGCGATTAACCGACGTTTTTTCCTACACGGAAAAATACCTTTCCTCGCTTTTTAAGAAAAATATGCAAACAGGCTTCGTTTCCTATCTTAATAATTTAAGAATTCAGTACGCCTGCGAGCTTATCGGAGAGGGGAAGATGTCGATAGGTGAAATTGCAAGCGCATCGGGCTTTAGCGACTACTCGTATTTTTCAAGGGTGTTCAAAAAAATAACGGGCAAGACCCCAACCGAGGAAATAGATTGGTATAAGCAGCGACAGTAACGAGCGCAAATTTATCAAAAGTCAAAAGGGACGGAATTTTTCACGCAGAGATTTTTCGTCCTTTTATTTTGCTTGACAAAGCTAATATTCTATGATATGATAAAATTAGATAAATATCGAATAAGCTTTACTGCAAAGGAGCTAAAATGAAGAAAAGATTAGTTTTATTTTTCACGTTTTTATCACTGTCGCTTTGCTTGCTCACTGTTTTTGCAAGCGCGGACAGTATTTACGATGATTTTACAAAGACGGGCAAGGGCGGCGAGGACCCTATTTTTAAGTACCTCGGTTTTTCAACCTGTGAGGGCGGCGATAGCATCGGCGTTGGCTACGCACTTGATATAGATGCGCTCGAAGCATACGAGGAAAGAACGGGTAGCACGCTTAAATACGGCTTGGTTATCACGCTCAAGGAAATTTTGGGCGGCTTCTTACCGCTTGATAACGAGGGAAACGCAATTATCGATAACGATAAGGTTATAATTGCAAGCTTTGAAAATGATTTTTCAAGAATTTCCGCTTCATTTAAGGAAATTCCGACTGACAATTTCGACACTCACTTAATTATGTCGCTTTACGTTGTTGACCCCGACCTTGGCGTTGCCTACATAGGTGAGGAAAGCGCGTATGAGGGGCCCGAGTCAATTTCGCTGAGTGACGCGCTAGGCGAAAAGGGTGCAACTCCCGCGGTTCCATCTGTTACCGAGGTTAAAATAGGCAATATAACCTACGCAATAGATGCAGTTACCGAAAAAGCGTGGGACAGAGTAAGACAGCAAAATGCTTCGAACGGTGACTATAACAAGGGTAGCTCGCTTAGCAGTTCCGAGCTTACGGGATTCTTTGGCGTAAAGTCAAAGGCACAGCTTATTGCCGCAGGTGGAAGCCTTATAAACATGCCAATGGCGTCCGAGCTCATGAGCCATTATCTAAATAATACAGGCGCAAATTACAACCTCGACATTAATAAGTTTATGAGTGAGGATTCAGGCGCGCTTGCTTGCAGAAACACCGCAATAAATAATGCGCTTCGCGCAGCGGAATCACTTGCAAGAAAGGGAAAGACTATAACCATAGGTCAGCTTACCGAGGGTCACCCTATGCAAGGTCAGCTTGCAACAGATAACTACAGATATGCGCTCGGCTCATACTTTGACGACGTTGACGTAATAAACCTCACAGTTACCGAAATTGACGGCGTTAAGACTTATTCGGCAGATATTAAGTATATCGTTATCGACTTCTACAACTGGGATACAAACGATTATAATAAATTCAAGAAAATCGTTTCTCCACATGATTTGCACGAGCTTCACAAGGCGGGCATCGCACGCGAGTTTTTAACCTACGGCGAAACAACCTACCAAAATATCACCTGGACCGAGGGTCAAACGGTTGATATGATTGCAGGATTTAACAAATAAAAACGAAAAGGAACGGATTTTCCGTTCCTTTTTTGTCTTTCGCATTTTTAATTAGAAAATTTATTCTTCGTTTAGCTTCCATTCCTTTGTATACCTTAGCGAAACCGTATTGTCGCTATTAAACTCGACAGGTAGCCAAACGTACGAGCTTTCAAGGAAGTTCTTTACGTTGTGGCGTTCAAGCATAATAATTTGAGTGTCCTTGCCCTCGACCCAAAGCACGTTTGAGCCTTGGGTATTAAAGGTGGTGTGCGTAAAATCGTCAACGCAGGGGTCGCCAATGTCCTCCCACCCATCTAAAAGATGCTTCGTTCTAAACGCCTTGGCTTGGTTCGTTTGCCAACCGGTAAGACCCGAGGTGATTATATAATAGTAGCCGTTTTTGTATGCAACCGCAGGTGCTTCACGATAAGCGGCTGCGTCAATTCTTTTGTACTCGCTTGTAAAAGAAAGGTAGTCCTCGCTTAATTTAACCACGTGCAAGCATCTGTCCTCGCGCTCTGCGCCCCCTGAGCCGTCACTCTTTGTTACGACGTGTCTGTCGTAAATTAGGTATGCGCTACCGTCAAAATCCTTGTAAACGGTCATATCGCGCACAAATCCCTTTTCGTCAATAGGCCTAGTAAAGCCGAGCCACTTATATTTTCCGTTTACCGTGTCGCAAACGGCAAGACCCATATCACACTCGCCCACGCCCCTTCCGTGGTTGCCAGGGTATTTTACGTAGTGACACCACAAAACGAATTGCTTCGTTTTTTCGTTATAGATTATCTTTGGTCTTTCGAAGCGCATAGGAGCGTAAAGCTCGCTTGACATGTCATCACTCACCGACAAAATCACGCCCTCGTATTTCCAATTATATAGGTCGCTTGAGGAGTACATAACAACACCGATATCGGTCATTTGTCCGCCGTTTGGACCCGACGCCATAGGTAGCGGACGAAACGCCATACCGTACCAATGGTATTTACCGTCAAAAAAGATAATTCCGCCGTCGCTTGCGTTAATTATATTTCCGTCGGTATCGTACCAATTTACAAATTCGTTTATTTCTCCGTGTATAAAGCCGTTCATTCTTGTTCCACCGTCCTGTAAATCCGACGCTGCCCTTAATTAAAGGTTCGTTTTTTATATATCCGTTTCGTCGCGCTCAACGGATTTTTTCGTTTCAAACCCCTCGGGGTATCTTTTTCTCAGCTTATCGATATTCGCCTCTAAAATTTCCTCTAAGGTAAAGCCAAGCGCGCTTGACGCCTCGGCGAGATACCAAGCGACGTCGCCAAGCTCCTTTTTCAGATGCTCCTTGTCGAGCTCGTGACCGTGGGCAAACCACTTCTTTACAATATCGATAGCCTCGCCCGACTCGCCGCACAAGCCCATAACGCTGTTTATGAGCATTTCATCCTTGTTTAATTTGGGATTTACCGTTCGCATGGCAAGCTCTTGATATTCGTTTGGTGTCATTTTCCCTCTCCTTAAATTTCAAGCACTGTGTAAACGCCGTAGTGGTCGGACGGGTATTTGCCGTCAACCGTGTCGCAAATAAGCTCTAAGTGAAGCGGCTTAACCTTACCGTTTACAAAGCAATAGTCGATATGCTCGTTGTCAACCGTGCCGTAGCCGTGGTAGGTCGTTCTTCTGTCATTTGCGGTTACCGCGTTTGCATCGGTGAAATGCTTCACAATCTCGCTATAGCCAAGGCTTGTCGGACGCATATTGAAATCACCTGTTATAAAGGTAGGATTTTGTGAAATTTTCTCACTGTACTCGTAAATCAAATTCGAGCTTGCAACCTGACCCTTGTCGCCAAAGCCGTAGTGTGTGTTCATATGGGTAAACACCTTGCCGCTTTCAATATGCTTCAAAATTACGTACTCGCACATACGCCAGCAATTATAAAGCTCATCCCAACCGCGGCTTTCAACCTCGGGCGTATCCGAGAGCCAGAAATTGCCCTTGTCAAGAAGCTCGAATTTTCCCCTTTTCCAAAGAATGGGAGCGCTTTCAAGCTCGCTCTTTGAGCGATACATATTGAACATTTCGTATTCGGGGAAGAATTTTTCAATTTCCTTTTCCCACGGCACGGTAAATTCCTGAAATGCTATTACATCAGCATCGTATTTTTCCGTTACCTTTCTTAAACGCGGCGCACGCTCGGGAATTGAGTGTCCGTCCTTGTCGTCACAGCATCTTATGTTAAAGCTAATTAATTTGAGTTCCATTGTTTTTCTCTCCTTTAGTTTTATATTTTTTATTTCAAGTATCCTTGCGCAAAATTGCAAGATACTCCTCGTATGCATAAACGCGCCTTCTTTGAGAATTGTTTGTTTGCACCAAAATACCGTTTTCCACAAGTAAATTAATATAGCTTGATGCGGTATTAAATGAAATATCAAGCTCGGTGGCGGTTTTTCCTATATCTATGATAGGATTTTTTTCGAGATAGTTAAATATGGCACGCGCTGTACTTGACTTACGACCCATTTTTTCTATTTTCAAAATGTTTTCTTCGTGCAACGCGCTAAGCTTTTTGATAGTATCTGTTGCATCATCTGAGGCTTCCTTGAGGGCCAAGAGGAAAAATTTTATCCACTGCTCGTAATTGTCCTTGCTTCTAACCTCGCTCATTCTGTCGTAATATTCTATTCTGTTTAGCTTTAGGTAATAAGAAATATAGAGTGCGGGCGAGCTTAATACCCCCTTTTCAAGAAGAAATAGGGTTATAAGCAACCTTCCAACGCGCCCGTTTCCATCAAGAAAGGGATGTATCGTTTCAAACTGATAATGAACAAGTGCGGATTTGATAAGCACGTTTAATGTATCATCCTCATTCATATATTTTTCGAGATCCGACATTGCCTCTATCATATCACTTGGGTTTGGCGGAATATACCGCGCATTTTTTATTGTGCTTCCTTGCGCGCCTATCCAGTTTTGCGAGGAGCGAAATTCACCCGGACTTTTTTCCTGTCCTCGCACGCCTTGCATTAAAACTCCGTGCGTTTCCTTGAGCAAGCGGTTGCATAGTGGTAGCGTTTTCATTCTTTCCACAGCAAATTCAAACGCTTTTATATAGTTTACAACGTCCGACACGTTTTGGTTGGCATTTTTCTCTATCAAAGGATCTAAAACATCCTCAAGCGTTGCTTGAGTTCCTTCAATTTGAGAAGAAAGCAACGCCTCCTTGCGAACGTACATTGAAATAAACAAATTCATATTTGGAATATGTGTTGCCAAGGCGTCAAGTGTAGCAAGTGATTTCGTCGCCCCCGTTAGAAGCTCAAGCATTTCGTCATCTAAGATAATGCGTGGCGGCAATGGAGACGGTCTGAAGGATTTATACGCCATTTCTCCCGAAAGATTAGATATTTGTGTTCCTGCTTTGCTCATTATGACCTCCTATTTTCAATTATCATCTTTATTTTAACACTCTTATTTCAAAAAATCAATGAAATTTGAAATAAAATGCCGATTTTTTCAGATTTATTTCAATATTACACAATGCTTATTAGAAAACGCCCCATAAAATGAGGCGTTCTATTAAACTTTAATAGCCAGATTACATCTCTCTTTAACCTTTGTTTTTTCAAAATAGGTGTTTTCACGCGGTATCCACGTATTGAAAAAGCGTGTTGCGCCATCTCTGTTGCGGGCAATAATTCGCGCCGCTTGCTTTTTTTCGTCTATTTCCAAAAATACGGAGAGGTCATAGTACCCCGAAAGGCTTGGATGCATTGAGTACGCGCCCTCGACGATAACGAGCTTTTTTGGCAAAATTTCGGTTGCTTGCTTAAAGCCTTGCGTTTTGCAATCAAAGGGACGGTAATTTACCGCCTTGCCTTGGCTTAAAGGGATTAAAACCTCGCTCTCAAAGCGTTCCCTGTCTATGTTGCCACCTACCTCACTGAGCCTTTTCGGTGTTTGATTATCAAGCGGCAAAAAGAAATCGTCCATATGGAATACGGTTGCACCGTATATTTTTGAAAGAGTTCCTGCTAAGGTGGTTTTTCCGCTTGCACTTGCGCCCTCAATTGCAATTATAGCGCGCCCTTTTTTAAGGAGTGTGTCTATTTTTTCAAAAAGAAGAGAATATTCGGGGTGATTTTTCAAAAGCTCGTTTTTCTCAGTCATTGATTTTTAACCCCCGTATGCTTCTTATTGCCATAACCAAAACGGGAACGAGTATAATTTGAATTACAATACCCGGCACTGAGCCCGTCAGCGAGCTTGCAATAAACGCGCTAAGTGTGTACGCTTTGCCGATAGCACCCATAGAAATTGCCATTGATATGCCAAAGGCAATTCTGCCAAGCACCATTGAAATAAAAAGTGAAAGATATATAAACGGTTTTTTCTTTGGGAAGAGCTTGTGCGTCAGACCTGCCGAAAATCCGTAAACGGCAAGCTCAATAGCCATACAAATTGCCATAGGGAAGAAAACGGGCATACCGAGTGTAAGCGAACGCAGAAGCGGAGCTATAAAGCCAACGCCAAACCCCCATTGCCATCCGCAAATAAAGCCGCAAAGCAAAACGGGAATATGCATTGGCAAAATCATAGAGCCTATCTCGGGAATTTGACCTGTCAAAAAGGGAAGGACGTATGCAATTGAAAGACAAAGCGCGGATATAACGAGCTTCAAAATACTTTTATGGGTTTTCATACGCTCCTCCTTTTCTTATTACTTAATTATAAATTTTTGTACGCCTTAAGCCATTCGTTTTTGATAAATTCGTGACCTGCCGCGGTTGGATGCACGCCGTCACCAAGCCAGTAGCTGTTGCCTGTCTTTTTTGCAAGCGCATCAAAGCCGTGTTGCAAGGGAATAAATGGAAGGCTATATTTTTCGGCTATTTTCTTTGCCATCTCGGCACGCTTTTTGGTTTCAACGTTAAAATATTCCCACGCGCCCTCAGTAGAGCATGCCTCTAATACAAACGGCTCCAAAATCATAATTTTAATATTTGGAAGCGCTTCCTTAATTTCCTCGATAAGCATTAAATATATCTTAAAAAACTTGTCTGCCGAAACACCGTTTGGACTTTCGCCAAGCTCGTGCCATACGTCGTTAACGCCTATTAAAATGCTCATTACGTCAGGCTGATAGTTTATAATGTCGCGCTTTATGCGTGCGTAAAGGTCAACTATACGGTTGCCGCTAATACCCTTGTTTATAAAGGTATGCTCGCCCGGCTCGCTATAACCGAGAGTGGCTGATACAAGATGCGCGTAGCCTCTGCCAAGGAGCGCGTCGTTTGCGTAATCTCTGCCTGCATCTGTTATTGAATCACCTTGAAATAAAATTCTCATAATTTACCTCTTTATTTAAACTTAAAATTTACAGTCCTTCATATTTTTATATATATTTTTTGCAATCATATAACAGCCGTACTCGTTTGGATGCACCTTATCACAGAAGCAATCAAGCACGTGGGGTACGAGCGTAAAGCCGTCAACGAAGCATATATTGTGATGCTTTTTGCACTCTCTTTCAACAATTTTGCGACACCAGTCAAAGCGCGGCGCGTCAAGGTCGTCGTTCCCTCTCCAAATAGGGGATATGGAAAGAATTTGCTTATCGGGATAGAGCTCGCAAAGGCGGTTATAAAATTCAACTGTCGCTTTTTCGTAATCATATACGTCGGGCGCATCGTACCAGTTTGTACCAAGGAAGGTTATTATCTTATCAGGCTCAAAGCCGTCAACGAGCATTAAATCATCAGGCTCACAGCGATAGCCGCCTATGCCTTGATTTAGCATATTATATCCTGTCATTCTTTGAAGCTCGTTAAAATACGAGCCGCTTGAAAACATAGAGCCGTAGCCCTGCGTTATGGAGTCACCGATAACCAAAACATTTTGACCCTTATCCTTAACGGATGTGTAGCTACCGTCAATTTCAAAATTCTTCACCCAAAATTGGCAGTCGCAGGGCATATATATGCTCACGTGCTTTTTGCCCTCGGGTAACTCGATTTTCACATTTCCCTTTATCTCGCCGAGATGTAAAACGGAATATAAAACGCCCCCAACCCAAACGTCAAGCGAGTTGCTTCTGTCACAAAGCGAGGTGCCGCCGTTTGCATAATAATCAAACGAAACGTACGGTGAGTCCGTTTTAAGCTCTATTCTAATGCCTGCAGAGAAGCTGCCCCTCTCGCGCCAAAAGCTATCGTAGCCCTCGGTGTTCATTAGGTCAAGCTGCTTTTTTGAATATTTGTATGGAATTAAGTAGCCGCGATTTGCTTCAAAATAGCACGCGCCCTTAATCAGTTTTTTTAACGTTTCCTTTGAAAATTTCATTTTATTCCTCTTGTTGATTTTTTAGATATAGGTTTGCACCGAATAAGATGCTTAAATTTATAATGCTACGCTTTTATAATATCACAACACTCTTAACAATTCAAGATAAAAAGGGGATGTTGCAACAGCCCCTTAAATCTTTATACCTTATAACAAATAATATGGCAATTCTCCGCCGAGATTTACGTAGCCGTCGCCCGTTCTTGCGCCTTTTTCCTCTTTTTTGAAGGCAACCGTCTTTGCGGTGTTAACAGGGGAGAGGGTTGGCTCTTTTTCCATGCTCTTTTTTGGAGCTGCTTTTTTGGTGGGTGCTTTCTTTGGTGCTTCTGACTTTGGTGCTTCCGCCTTTGGTGCTTCCGCCTTTGATACTGTCGCCTTTGATGCTACCGCCTTTGGTGCTGCCTTTTCCTTTGCACTACCCGCTTTTGGTGACGTTTTATTAGCAGGGGCGGTCTTTTTTTCGGTAGCCTCTGCATTTGGCGTTTCTGCCTTTTCCTCGTTAATTACGCTGTTTTCCATATCGGGTGCCGTTGATTTTACGCTTGAATAGCCGTTATTTGCTACTCTTTTTATCGCATTTTTACCTATTGGCATAATCTAAAATCTCCTTTGCGAGCTTTTTGTATTCGAGTGCGCTTCTTGAATATTTTTTGAAGGCAACCACAGGCTTACTGTTATCCTGTGACCATTCAATAGCACTGTCAACCCTTACGTAGCCGTCAAAAACGCGCACGTCATCCGTTTCCTTTAAGGTTTTTAAGGTTTCCTTAAAGTAGGTTTTTCTCTCGTCTGCCTTAGTTACCATAATTCCCATAACCTCAAGGCTCGGCGAAATTTCCTTAACCTTGTTTATAAAATCGAACATATTTGCAAGTCCGAAAAGTCCCCACGGGCTTGCCTCAACGGGAATTACAACGAAGTCTGAGGCGCACATTACGTTCATCACCCATCCGCCAAGAGTTGGGGGTGCGTCTATTAAAACGTAGTCGTAGTAGCCGCGTGCCAATATGGGGGCAAGACATTTGCGAAGGATAAATTCGCGTTGCCATTTTGGGAAAAGGTCAAATTCTATCGCGCTCATAAGCGAGGTTGACGGAATTATATCAAGTCCCTCGTACTCCGTTTGCACAACAAAGTCGGAAAGGTCCTTTTCTTCCTTTATAGCGGTATATATATTTTTTCCGTTGCTTGCGTATTCAAGCGATTTTTCCTCGTCGAAGAAGGAAAGCGTTAAATTAAGCTGCATATCTCCGTCAATAATAAGCACCCTTTTGCCCATTTGTGAAAGCGCGCAGCCGATATTGGAGCAGCTCGTGGTTTTTCCGCTACCGCCCTTATTATTCGCAAACGCGATGACCTTTGTTCTGCTCATTTTCGTTTCCTCATTTCTTCTAATTCTTTTTCGTCGTCCGCCAAGAACTCGACAAGCTTATCAAGTCCCTCTCCCGTATACGCGCTAACGGGAAATATTTTTTTACATCCCGCAAGCCTTAGCCATCTTTCAACTCTTTCGGGATTAGAGTCAGGCTTGTCTATTCCTGTGATAATTCCGACAACCTCGCGGTTTACAAGGCTCGTAATACACGGAGAAAAGATAGAATACGGCTCGTTTGCCGACAAAACAAGACCGACAACGTCCGCCTCGTATGCGTAAAGTGCCAAAGCACCGCTTGTTTGTCTTAGCTCCGTGTACTCTCCGGGTGTATCTATTACCGTATCGAGATAATTTATATATTGCGTTTTGTAATAGTGAATGTCCTCACCGTTTAGCGCTTGCGTCAAGGTGGTTTTTCCTGCCGCAACTCTGCCTATTAAAATTATTTTTTTCATTACGTTCTCGTTATTTCACAGCAAACGTAGTTAAGCTTTGCGGTAAAATACTCGCGTATTGCCGAAAACGCCGACTCAACGCTTGAAACGCTTCCTGTGATGATGAGTGTTCCTGTAAATCTGTCAACAAATCCTATATCCGCGCCCGATGACTTTATTGCTATATCAGCGGCAATAACCGCACTTTCAGCAGGTGATACGGTCAAAACGCCTATTGCACTTCTTGTATAGTCGGTTTTTGGGTCAAGACCGAGCTTTGTGTAAAGCACGTCGTCGGGATTTGCAATTATATGGCAAAGAGTTATCTGCTTACCCGGTACTAACTCCTGCACAATTCTCATATTTTCTTTAAGCTCCATTGTTAGCCTCCAATTTTACATTTAAGACCCGAGGTCTCGGCAACCGACAAAAGATATTCCATTTTTTCCTTTGACGGCGGCTCTATTTCCTTCAAGGCGTAGCTTCTGCCAAGCCCCTTATATTTATCCATTCCAAGGCGGTGATAGGGAAGGAGATGATGCTCCTTTACTCCTGGCAATCCCTTTGCAAAATGCGAAATTGCTCCGATTTCCTCGGGGGTATCGTTAAAGCCTGGAATTACAGGTGTTCTTATTATAAGCTCAACGCCGCTTTGTGCTATTTTTTTTGCGTTTTCAAGTATGCGCTCGTTGCCGACCCCTGTATATTCCTTGTGCTTTGTACTGTCCATATGCTTAATGTCCATTAAATATAGGTCAAGATAGGGAAGGAGCTTTTCAATTTCGGAGTACGGTGCGCTTGAAGCGGACTCAATAGCTGTGTGAAGCCCACACGATTTACACTCCTTAAGCAGCTCTCTTGCAAAATCGGCTTGACAAAGCACCTCGCCGCCTGACAAGGTAACGCCACCGTCGCTTCTGCGATAGTAGGGCAAATCCGCTAAAATTTCGGGCATAATATCGTCCACCGTTACGTCCTTGCCGACGGTTTTTTCCTTATCCTTTTCGATAAGGGTTTCTATTTCCTTGCTTTGAGATTCGGGATTACAGCACCACGCGCATCTCATATAGCAGCCCTTGAAAAAGACAATTGTTCTAATTCCGGGCCCGTCGTGAATTGAATAGCGTTGAATATTAAATATTCTGCCCTTTGTGCTCTCTGATATGGTAATCTCTCCTCTCGTTTATGTAATGATATATCGCAAACGCGATATGATATATTCCATTAGGAATATGATATACAGCCTTTGCTATATGATATACTTGCCTCGCAAGCATGAAAACAAATACGCGCAGCGTATATCATATGTGATAGCATATATCATACCTTTGGTATATCATACGCTTTGCGTATACCGTTTTCACTCACCAGCCTTGCTCGGTTCTGTTAATTATGTCGTCCTGAAGCGAGCGCGAAAGCGTTGTAAACAGTGCGCTATAGCCCGCAACTCTTACCACTAAGGTTTTGTAGTTTTCTGGATTTTTCTGCGCGTCAAGCAACGTTTCCTTAGTTACAACGTTAAACTGAACGTGCATACCCTTTTGGTCGAAGTATGAGCGAATAAGCGCAACAAACTTGGTAAGTCCGCTCATTCCTTGAAGCGCTGACGGGTGGAACTTTTGGTTAAGAAGCGTTCCGTTTGATGCAACACCCTGTTCAAGCTTAGCCACTGAGTTTGCCGTTGCGGTTGGACCCTTAACGTCTCTGCCTGAGGCAGGGCCTATGCCGTCTGCAAGCGGCGTATATGCCAAGCGTCCGTCGGGTGTTGCGCCTGTTGACGCGCCGAGCGGCACGTTTGCCGATACGGGGTAAAGTCCTGCTTGGAAGATACCGCCGCGTGGGTTTTTATATTTTTCTATCTCTTTTGTATAGGAGTTGGCAACGTCACGTGCAAACATATCAACGTCGTAAATATCGTTGCCGTACTTTGGTGCTTCCTCTTCAATTAAGCGCTTGATTTCCTTATATCTTGCTTTTTTGATGTCGCTGAGTGAGGTTTGGTTTGTCACCTCGTCGTAAATTGTGCGGATTGCGCTTTCGTTTATCTCAATGCCGCTCTTCACAAGCTCCGCGGCAATTTCCGTTGTGAGCTTTTCTGCCGCCTGTCCCCAAACGCCATAGCCGTAGTTTGCGCGTAAAGCGTCACGAAGCTCTGATAGAGTAAATCTGTTTTCCTCGAAAACAAGCTTCTTTATAGCCACAAGTCCGTCCGTATTATTTGCAATACCAAAGCCCTGCGGACCTGTGAAGTTATATATCGCGCCACCCTCTTGGAGCGATTTTCCTCTGCCGATGCAGTCCTCAACCATACAGGATTGGAAGGGAAGCGGACATCTTTCGGCGTGTGCCATATCAATTGCGTTATTTGCGTTAACGAGAAGCTTTATCATATAGCTTTGCTGTGTCTTGTACGCCTCATAAAACTCCTCGAAGGTTTTCATATTTGCAACGTCGCCTGTGTCAGGGCCTATTTTTTTGCCCTTATCGTAGCCGTTTGAGAATGCAAGCTCCATCGGGCGGCACATATTGAAGAATGCCGCGTCGTGCCAGCCGTCGGTTTTTCCTGCCTTTTGCGGCTCAACGCATCCGATAATGCAGTAGTCACGCGCGTCCTCAAGGGTAAGACCTCTTGACATAATTGACGGAATAATAATTTCATCGTTATAGTAAGCAGGCAAGCCTGTGCCAAGACGGGTAAGTGACGCCGCCTTTATTAAAAGTGCTTCGGGTGAGCCGTTCCAAACTCTTACCGAGATTGACGGCTGTGGAAGCGGAACGTGTATAGCCGCCTCGATACACATATATGAAAGGTCGTTTGTCGAGTCCATACCGTGTATATTTTGTCCGCCGACGATTAAGTTTTGGAACATTCCGTAGCCTGCAAAGCCGTCAGCTGACGCCGCATCTCTTACCTTGTTTATATCGTTAAACTTTACCCACAGGCAGTCAAGCAGCTCCTGCGCCCCTTCGTAGGTGATTTTTCCTGCGTCGATATCCTTCTTAAAATAAGGATACATATAAGTATCAAATCTACCGGGGGAAATTGAGTGTCCGCTTGATTCGATTTGCAAAAGAAGCTGAACGAACCAAAATGACTGACAAGCCTCGTAAAAGCTCGTTGCACCGAACTCGGGAACGCGCAGACAGTTGCGTGAAATTGCTTCAAGCTCGCGCTTTCTTTCTTGGTTTGTTTCCTTTGAAGCCAAGTCGCGCGCAAGCACACTGTATCTGCGTGCGTATTCAATAACCGCTTGACAGCTTTCAATTACCGCGTGTAAAAAGTTGCTTCTTGAAACGTAATCGCCATCGGCTACGTCAAGCTTTTCAAGTGCTGATTGAGCCTCGGCAATAATACCTCTGTAGCCGATTTTAAGCACCTTGCCGTAGTCAACGCAAACGTGTCCTATACCGTTATAAAAATAGTTACCCGGGGTAAATACCGAATGCTCAACGAATGCCTCGTAAGCCTCGGGTGCCATATTTGCTTTTGCAAGGTCGCTCGTTGTCTTTCCTTGCCACCAAGGGAAAATTTCGCGCAGCTCCGCCTTCGTTTTTTCGCTTATGTAAAACGGGTCGGCTTGGCGCGTTGAAACCGTGTCAAGCTCTGAAAGCAGCCACTCATATGAATATTCGGGAAAAACCTGGCATCCGCGAGGAGCAAGGGTTGCGCTTCCGACGATAAGCTCGCAATCTCTTATTACGATAGGAATATTTCTTAAAATATGAGCAAATGCGGCGCTTCTGCGCTTGATTATCGGAAGATTTTGGGTTTGCTTGTAGCTTTCCGTTACGAGCTTGCCGCGGGAAGACTCAATCTCGGGCATTTTTTCATATAAATTATTTACTAATTTCTCTATTCTTGAGCTTTTTTGAGTTATGAATTTAATATTTTCCATATTCGCTCCTTAATTTGTAGTTTGATGGGGGTTGCCCAAAATTACATTTGCTTCCAAAGCTCCTCGTGCGGAGCCGCAATTACCGTATATGATGAAAGGGTAGAGAGGTCCTTGGCGTAATTTGCGCCTGCCTCGATAGCGGCGGTAACGTCGCCTATTTCGCCCGTGAGCATAATAACGCCCTTGCCGCCCATACCGCGAGAAACGCGAAGGTCGTAAATTTCAACCCTTGCAGTCTTTACCGCAATATCTGCCGCCTTAATTGCACTTGCACAGGAGAAGGTTTCAAGCACTCCGAGCGAGCCCTCGCGCTTGCCTGTCTGTGTGCCGAAAAGCGCTTTTATAACCTGCTCGTCAATTCTTCCCATAACGCTGGAATCTATTACGTAGCCGTCAAATCTATTTTTTACGTGTGAAACCGCCGCGTCAACGTTTGAGATTGAGCCGGTCAACACAATTTCATACTTACCGGGGCAGGAGGGGTGAGCCGAAACCATTTCAATGCCCGCGCTTTTAAGCGCCGCATCTGCCGCTTCAACGCCCTTCGGTATGCTTTTTAATTCAATAACGCCTATTGCCTTATACATTTTATCTTACCTTATCAATTATTATTTTGTTGCTTCCGAGTGTTACAGTACCCGAAAGAGAAGCGTGCTGGGTAAGGGAAAGACCCGATGACGCATCCGCTATTAAATCTCCCTTGTTTACCGTATCTCCGTCTTTTACAGTTGGAGTGCTTGGCGCGCCTATATGCTTATTTAACGGAATTTCAACACGACAAAAATCATTTATCTCGCCGTAAAAGTCCGTAACCCTGTCAAATTTTGTAACGCCGAGCATGCTCGTCCACTTTTCCGACGGAATTTGGCGGTACTCGCGCTCGCTTCTTACGTTATATTCGCCGTCTATATTAAATCGAAGCTTGTTTTTTGCAAGCAACGCTTTGTAGTTTTCAATTACAATTCTTGGGGAAATACCCTGACTGCAAGCTAAGCTTTCGCAGATACCACATCCGCAGCAAAGCGTTGCGCTAAGCACCATTTCGGGCATTATTTCGGCAACCCCCATCGCTGTTCTTACCATTTTGTGCGGCTCAAGCGGATAGCCAAGCATATTTCTTGGGCACATATCCGTGCATCTTGTGCATTGACAGCACGCCGTTTCCGCACGTACAATTGCCATTTGTGGGCTTGCCATTTTTGAAATTACCGCCTGCGTATCGTTTGGAAGGATTAAAATTCCCTTCGTCGTTTTAGACACCGCATAAGTTGATGGGTTAATGATTTTACCCATTGACGGGCCGCCGTCAAGCACGGTATGATTTTCGTCAACCGTTATATTAAATTTTTTGAATATGTCACTAACTCTTGTACCCACAGGCACTCTGATTACCGTCGGGTTGTCTATATCACCGCTGACGGTTAGCCATTTTTTTGTCACAGGCTCGCCAAAGCGTATGGCTGCGCCAAGATTATACATCGTTTCTACGTTATATACTATAACTCCCTCGGTAATAGGAAGCTTGCCCGGCTTAACCAGCCTGCATGTTGCTTCGTAAATAAGTCCTATTTCGTCACCGAGTGGGTAAACGTTTGGCAAAACCTTAACGAAAATTTTGTCCGCAAGTCTTTCGCCATCGCTAAAGCCAAGTCGCTTTGCCGTATGCTCCTTAATAGCGAGCAACGATTTTTTTATTCCCGTATGGGAAAGCACCGCCGTAATTCCCGAAAGCACCAAGGTAATTTCGTTTTTCAAAATTACGTAGTCAGTATATAACATCGGCTCACACTCCGAGCCGTTAACAAGGAGGAGGTCTGCCCCCTCCGCAAGCTTAGCGTAAGAGGGGAACCCTGCTCCGCCGGCACCGACAATGCCGTATTTTAGCATTAAATTTTTAAGCTCCTGCATCTTTTCACTCTTTCAAATAATTTTACCGTAGGGGAGGGGTTTTCTCTCCCGTCTTTTAGTCTACAATACCAACGATAACCGCGTCAGCAGGGCTGCTTGTGTTATGTAAAGCAAGACGTGCCGAGCTACCCGTTGTGATAAGCACGGTTTCACCGATGCCTGCGCCAACGGAATCGATAGCTATGATATATTCGTCCGTGAACTGTCCGTTTTTAATAAGCTGAACCTCCATAAACTTGCTGCCTACCAAGGATTCCTGCTTTCTTGTGGAAACTATGTTTCCTCTGATAATTCCCTTTAACATTTTTATTTCCTCACAAATTTTATTTGCTGTGTTACTTTGCAATAGTTACAATAAATCCGTTGCCTATGCCTGCCGCGTTTGCATCGTCCGTGTCAACGTGCATCTCCAAGCGAAAGTCCTTGTGAACTCTTACCTGAACGTCAAACCATCTTGTGCGGCGCTTACCGTTTACGTCAATATCAACGTAGTCGCCGTCTTTAAGTCCAAACACCTTGGCTTCATCGGGTGACATATGAATATGTCTGTTGGCTATTATACAGCCCTCACCAAGCTCAACCACACCCTTTGGGCCTATAATTCTGATAGGAGCGGAGTCCTTAATTTTTCCCGACTCGCGCACAGGCGGCTTAACCTTTAACACATATGAGTCCGTTGCGGATATTTCAACCTGTGAAGCACTTCGTACGGGTCCAAGCACTCTTACGTTTTCGATAGGACGCATTGACGGGCCGACAATTGTTAAAAGCTCCTTGCATGCGTACTGACCCGGTTGAGAAAGGTCCTTTATAGGCGTTAGCTCATATCCCTCTCCAAAAAGCGTTTCAAGATCAGCCTTTGATAGATGTATGTGTCTATTTGAAACACCGATAGGAATTCCACCGTCGTTCTTTTTATTTTGAGCGCCTGCGCCGTTTATTTCAAGAAGCGCGCGCTTTACCATTTCGGCTATTTGTTCCTTTGAAATATCCATTTTCTTTTCCTTTCAAGTAGTTCATTCGTCGTTTTTCGCACTGCAAAAAAGCTCAACGCAGTTTGGACTTGTCACAAAGCAATTGCTTATATGATGTGACAGAGCCTCTCTTTAAGCTCTTTTGCAGTACCCAACGGGGCATAAAGCCCCTTTGGATACTGAAAGTTTCCCTACTATTATATTACTTAATAGATGGGAGAAGCTTTTCAACGTCTGCGTGTGGTCTTGGGATTACGTGTGTTGCAATAACCTCGCCAAGAGAGTTAGCTGCTGCTGAGCCTGCCTCAACTGCTGCCTTAACTGCACCAACGTCGCCGCGAACCATAACGCTAACTAGACCTGAGCCGATCTTTTCGCTACCGATAAGAACTACGTTTGC
>JBGVIN010000120.1:0-3500 GCA_045123255.1 Eubacteriales bacterium | reverse complement strand
TAGTGAATTGCGGAATGCCTGTGTACCCACTGTATAAGTACTGTTTGGGGCAAATATAAGATTTGAAATAGCGGTATTGAGGAATGCGTAATTTCCAATGTCGTAGGTTGAATTTTCACCAAACTTAACGCTTGTAAGATTAGAACAATTCTCAAAAACAGATTGACCAAACGTCATATCAAAATTATCGGGGAAAACAAGCTCGGTCATATCGTTGCCGTAGAAGCAGTAGCTACCAAACGTATATTCGTTGCTTGTCGGGAAATCAAACGCGGTAATAGCGCACTTATTGAATGAATAACTGCCTAAGTTATATGTTGAATTTTCGCCAAGAAGAAGTTGGGCAACTGTTCCTCTGTCGCTGAAGGCACTTTTGCCAAACGTAACTTTATGGTTACCCGCGGAAAGGTCGATTGTTGCAAGCCTTTGGGTTTTGCGTTGTTCGTTATTAGGTGAATACCATGAACAGCTTGCACCGAATTCTACATCTGTGTTTTCATCAACGGTAATCTTTTCAATCCATCTAAGGTTACCGATATTCTGTACTTTAACCTTTGCTTCGTCTGCAAAGTTAAGCTCAACAAGTCCACATTCAACGTTGTTATATTTTTCATAGTTTGGCGATGTTATGTTAATGTAAAGAATACCTTGCGGGATTGTTATACCGTAAATATTATGAATTTTATAATCTCCAAATGCTTTAATTCCGGAAAGCGTATAAATATAGTCACCGTTTGATCCAGATGTTGAAAATTCAAAAATTTCACTTGCTAAAACGGATATCTCTTCAAATGTTTCATCATCATTTTTGATTTTTACAGTGATTTCAAGCGATGACGGGTCAAATGAGTAAGATGCAGTTTTTGCATCACCGCAATACGAGCAGGTATATGATTTTGAACCAAGTGAGGTTGCGGTTGCTTCTTTATGCTCACTAAGAGTGTAGTCATGATCAAGCTTTTCTCCCCAACTAAAATAAACATTATGCTGACATTCTGAACAAATATAGTCTGCAAATGCATTGTGTTGACAATTTGCCTTAACAGGCTCTCCTTGATAACTGTGTTCACAACCGCCCGGAACAACCGTTGTGTATACCTTAGAATCAATTTCAAATTCTGCTGATGACATCTCTACTATAACGTCTTCTGTTAAAAATACAAAATTTGATAAACCCAGTTCAAATGTAAAATCATCAATTTCTGTTCCGTCTGCTTTTGTTATGGAGAATGACAAAACCGCCCAAGTATTTTTATCATAAATGATACTATATATATACTCTCCAGTTGAAGATCCATCCATATTGTCAGTTATTACAAGTGTTCCGGTTCTTCTTCTTTCGGTAATTGAATCCACAACAACATCTGAAGCATCTGTTGCTTTAATAAACTTGAAAACGTATGCATCATAATTCCATGCACCGGTATTTACATCATAATACTGAACCTTCATTGTTGTATCATTTTCATTTTTGTAAAGACCGTTTCCCGATGTGTGCTTCACATAATAAGCAGTTTTACCCAAGAATGAAGAAATTGCGGGCTTCGAGCCGTCAGCCGTGATAAAGTTGCCGCCAAATATAGAAATATTGTCTTTCGATTTATAGTCAGTTGAATCAATGTTGTCAGGCGTCCAGAAGCTAATATCGGATGCAGCTGCAGGCAAATTAAATGTTCCGCCATAAATTATAATGTCATAGCTTTGCTTAACATTATTTGCACTATTGTTGAATAATGTATCCGCATTAATTGTCACTTGACATCCTTCAAAAAACTCGAAGTATGGTGCACGGTTATTTGCGTTGTTTATCGAAGCCAAATTGTAGCAATTGATTTTTCCGTAAATCTTTGTCCATGGATAGTGGCTTGCTGTAGCTCCGTCTCCGTCTGCACCTAAAATAAAGTTTGGTGCATTAAGTGTAACGTCTACACCGATAACACACTTATTCAAATTACCGTTATAGCTGTGAGATTGGTTGCTGAAAAACGCATAAGTACCAATCTTGCCATCAGGATTAGTTACATTAATTGTTCCTTCACCGTAAATGTGCTTTCCTGAACGTTGAGAACCCATTATTGTGCCATTTTTAGAAATGTTTATTGTAAAACCATTAAGAATAAGAACAGATTGCCCTTGATTTTCAACACTAATAGAACTGTCCGTGGTTATATCTGCCATAAGCATTGCCGACTTGCTTTCGTTGGTCATTGCGTAGTTAACATCAGCAATTGTATAACATTCCTTTGCCACGCAACGGAAAAGCTTTGTGTCCTTGTCAAAGGAAACCTCCTCGCCTGCCTTGTAGGTGCGACCATTTTCGGTGTACCAAATAAGTTGGAAGCCCTCCTGACCCGCATATGTATTGCTCGAGGTTGTAGGCAAGGTGAATTTTTCGCCCTTACCAACTACCTGCTTACCACCCTCGTATGCAGTTTTATCAAGCGAGGTTGTATCGCTTGCCGCATCCTGCGTTGCCATATACGAAACTGTAATAGTGTCACCCTCGGTTAAATCTTCTGCAATTGCGATAATGGCAAAAAGAGACGCTAAGGTAGTAACCAAAATCATCACTGCAAGAAGTATACCAATTTTCTTCTTCATAATTTTCTCCTTATTTTTTTGCTTGCGCTTTATTATATAGATATTATATCACTTGCGCGAAAAATATTCAATCTGACAGTTTTAACATAAAATTAAATATTATTTTGTGCAAGTTGAACAAAAAAAGCAACCTTCTCTTCTTGGGAGCATAGATATTCAGCGATCAACTGAACAGCTCCGCAAGAGATTGGTTGCTTTATTTCAGAAACGTTAAGTCGAAGGTGGACGTGGCACTGAGCGTGCTTGTGTCGCTTGATTTTAGCGCATACAGCGCGTCGAGATCACCCTCTTTAAGATAAATAGAGGTAAGAAGCTTTACACTCGGCGAAAACGTCGGGTTAATTTCCTGTACTCTTTCAAGGAGCTTCCTTGCATCGGCAAATTTGCCCTCCTTATAATACAGGTACGATTTGTTGTGAAGCGCAACTACGTTGTTTTGGTCAAGAGAGAGCGCGATATCGTAATTTTGATGTGCGCGGCGTCTGTCACCGGTTTTTGAGTAAAGATGCCCGAGATTACTGTAAAACGTTGCGTTTGCATATCTTAAATCCGAGGCGTCCTCGTATATGTAAATTGCCTCTCGGTATTTTTGCAGTGAGGTATAGTTTAGTGCCAAAAACAGATACGTGACGCGGTATTCAGTAGGATTTTCACATTTATCCTTCAATTTTTCAAGCAGTTTAATGGAACGCTTTTGTTTCTTTGCGGTATATAAGTAAACGGCGTAAAGCAAGCGCTTTTTGTTAATCGTGCTGCTTGCAAATGCGGAGTTGATTTCCCTTTGGAAGCGTGCCTCGGCACTAACAAGCCTTTCCGTATATTCGTCATAGAAAATTTTCATAAGCGCGATAAGCGGCAAAAACGTAAAAAGGAATATACAAAGGACGTGAATAAACCGT
>JBGVIN010000119.1:0-3600 GCA_045123255.1 Eubacteriales bacterium | reverse complement strand
TTGGGATTTTATTAACTATGCGAAAAGTCAAAATATTCCTGTTGGTCCCGGCAGAGGCTCGGGTGCAGGCAGCTTGGTTGCATATTTACTTGAAATTACAGACGTTGATTCGATAAAATTCGACTTGCTATTCGAGCGGTTTTTGAATATTGAAAGAGTAAGCATGCCCGATATCGATACCGATTTTTGCTACGAAAGACGCGATGAGGTAATTGAATACGTCAAAAGAAAATACGGTGAGGATCACGTTGCACAAATTGTTACCTTTGGTACAATGGCGGCAAAGGCGGCTATAAAGGACGTTGGCAGAGCGCTTGAAATTCCTTATAACGACGTTGATCTTGTGTCAAAGCTGATACCGAAGCGCTTGAATATTACTATCGACGAGGCTCTTTTAGAATCGGGTGAGCTTAAAGCACTTTACGACGGCAATTCAACCATTAAGCAGCTGATTGATACGGCAAGAAGAATTGAGGGTATGCCAAGGCACTCCTCAACTCATGCGGCGGGCGTTGTTATTACTGATAAGCCTCTTTGCGACTATTTGCCGCTTTCGACAAATGGCGGCGCGGTTGTAACTCAATACGATATGGACACGGTTGCCAAGCTCGGTCTTTTGAAATTTGACTTTTTGGCACTTAGATATTTGACTATCATTTCCGATACCGAAAAGCTGATAAGAAAGCATACGCCAAACTTCAATATTGAGCTTGTTCCGCTTGATGACAAGGAAACGTATAGGTTTATCTCCTCGGGCAAAACCGAGGGCGTATTTCAGCTTGAATCAGGAGGAATGAAGCAAACCTTGATGAAGCTTCAGCCTGAGTCAATTGACGATATTATTGCTTGTATTGCACTGTACCGTCCCGGTCCTATGGACTCTATTCCTACCTATATTGAAAGACGCCACGACAAGACTAAGATTTCATATAAAACTCCGCTTGTTGAGCCTATTTTGAAGTCCACCTACGGCTGCATCGTATATCAAGAGCAGGTAATGCAAATTTTCAGTAAGGTTGCAAATTATTCCTACGGCAGAGCTGATATTGTGCGCCGCGCGATGTCAAAAAAGAAGGTTGATGAGCTTTTACGCGAAAGAGATATTTTTATAAGCGGCGCGGTTTCAAACGGAGTTGAAAAGAGCGTTGCGGTTGAGCTTTTTGACGAAATGGAAAGCTTTGCAAAGTACGCGTTTAATAAGTCGCACGCGGCGGCTTATGCGGTAATTTCCTACCGTACCGCTTACTTAAAATCAAAATATCCGAATGAATATTACGCCTCGCTTATTACTTCCGTTCTTGGCTCAATGGATAAGGTGGCGGAATACATTGAGGAATGCTCTAGGCTTGGTATTAGCGTTCTTCCGCCCGACGTAAATTACAGTGACGTAAACTTTTCGGTTGAAAACGGCTCGATTAGATTTGGCTTGCTGGCACTCAAAAACGTTGGCAGAAGCTTTATTAGTGCAATCGTTGATGAAAGACGCGAAAATGGAAAATTCATTGATTTTGATGACTTTTTATACCGCTTAAAGGGTTCTGATATCAACAAAAGACAGCTTGAATCCTTGATTAAGGCAGGTGCGTTTGATTCGTTCGGCAAAACGAGATATCAGTTAATGAACGTTTTCGAAAACGCTCTTGACGGCGTGCAAAGAATTTCAAAATCAACTCAAAGCGGTCAGCTTGACATTATGCAATTTTTCTCCTCTGAGGAAATTGAAAGCACAATACCGAAAACCGTTTATCCCGACGTTGGTGAATATCCTATAAAGGATAAGCTTCTTTACGAAAAGGAAATTTTAGGTCTTTGCTTTTCGGGTCACATTTTAGAGTCGTATAAAAACAACTTAAACGAATTAAAGCCGCGCTCACTGAATTCTATTTTAAGTCCCGATGCAGAATTAAAGGAGAGAGAAGTCGTTTCGATTGCAGGCTTAATTACCGCGAAAACAGTAAAAAAGACGAAAAACGACGAAACGATGGCTTTTGTCAAGATTTCCGATTCCTGTGCAGAGATTGAAATTGTCGTTTTCCCGAAAACATATCTAAAATATTCTCAATATTTACAGCAAAACAACGTGATTTTCGTTTCAGGTCAGCTTAGCCTAAGCGACGAGCAGCCGCCAAAGGTAATTGCAAGCACAATAGAAAACGTTTTAAGCGACGAGCAATACCAAAAGCAGGAAAAGGTTAAGAACGGAAAGCTTTACTTAAAGGTAGAGTCGATAAATGCGCCGATAGTTGGCGAAATTCTTGACCTTTTGAAGGAATTTAGCGGAGAAAACGAAATTATATTCTACGATATAAGCACAAAAAAATATATTAAGGCTTCAAGTGCCAAAATTTCTATAAACGATAACATAATATCTGCCTTAAAGATGATTTTAGGCTCTGATTCAGTCGTTTATAAGGATCAATAATATTCCTCTATAATTTCATAAAGCTCCTCTTTGGTGGATACCGTTATTCCGCTCGAAAGGAGCTTTTTGTCGTATTCGGGCAAGGTGAAAACGTATTTATCAAGTGTATATATAAGGGAGTTGTTTTCAAAAATACCGATTTTTCCGTTATATTCCTTAACTGTATACACGGTTTGATCGCTCGATACGCTTTCTTCAAAAACGGTTTGGTCGTTTTGGGAGGGAATTTTTTCGATTTTTCTTGAAATTAACAAAAAATATACCGTCATTATTGCGAAAATTAAGATAAAAAGGACGATAAGCACTTGATAAATTTGTATTATTTGCTTTTTATTATTTTCCTGTTCCATATATAAGCACCTCACAATAAGTATTGATATTTATTGTTTGCAAAGAATATTTATATATTCAAAGGAGGTGAAAAAACTTGAAAAATAAAGTAATAAAAATTTCATTTATTATAATATTTTCTGCTTTAATTTTGCTTGCCGCATCGTTTTTAATATATTTTTTTACCTTGAACAGAGAAATAGACTTGTCAATGATAAAAAAGGATACCTCGTCGATTACAAGGATATATTATTTTGATTACGAGGACAGAAAAGAACGCTTAGGTGAACCAAGGGAGCTTGAAAACGAGGCGATTTTTTCATATAAAAGCGAGTGGACGCCGCTTTATGATATGCCAAAAAATCTTGTAAATGCCTTTATAGCGGTTGAGGACAAGCGATTTTACAGTCACTCGGGTGTCGATTTTTTAAGGACGGGCAAGGCGATTTTCAATTACCTTTTCAGTAAAAATAAAACGAGCTTTGGCGGCTCGACAATAACTCAACAGCTCATTAAAAATTTAACCGGCGAAAACGAAGCAACACCGAAAAGAAAGATAAACGAGATATTTCGCGCGTTAAATCTTGAATCTAAAATGTCTAAAAATGAGATTTTAGAAGCATATTTGAACGTTGTTTATCTATCTCAAAAATGCTACGGTGTCGGTGCGGGAGCAAAAATGTATTTTAATAAGGAAATTAACGAGCTATCACTTAGTGAGTGCGCCTCGCTTGCCGCTATTGTAAAAAATCCGTCAAGCTATAACCCATATAAAGGCTATAAGAATAATTTAAGTCGCAGAAACTTAGTTTTGAAGCAAATGCTTGAACAGGGCTATATCGACGATG
>JBGVIN010000118.1:0-9721 GCA_045123255.1 Eubacteriales bacterium | reverse complement strand
ACACCTCTGTGCCACGTGGCACAGAGGTGTGTTTTTTATTATATTTTACGCAGGGAATAATGTTTTACGCCTTTGATTTTTTGTTTTTTAAAACGACGTATTTGTAGAAAATCGAAATTAACAAATATGCCACACATGCTATTACAGTAGTAAATACGAACATTAAGGCAACGTAAATTACTTGTCCAAATCCACCTAAAGCGTTGTTCAGAGGAACTCTGACTAAATTTTCGATTATATCAACGTTGCTTCTTAATAAATTGTGGTAATTTGTATTAAGCGTATATGAAAACGTTGTCGAAATTACAACAAACACTGAAAGGAAAATAGCAATGATAGGGAAGTCGCGCTTTAATTTTAAGTTGAAGGCGCGGAATGCAATAGCCAAGAATAAATAGAATACTACTAAATGGTGGAACGTAATTGTGTGGAACGAGCCAAAGCTTGTGAAGTACGTATTAAAGTTATGGTCGGGGTAAAGCACCGTTGGCACTACTATATATACGAAGAATAATGATGAAAGCGTTGCAAAGGAAATACCGTCGACAAGCTTTTTGAATTTGCCGGATGCGAATGAATGGAGCGGAAGCACAAGCAAGAACAAGCTGCAATAGTGGAAAGGCAAATCATATGTATCGTAGCCTTTTGTAAGTGATTCAACCTGCTTTGCCACCTCAAGCACTAAAATTGTGATTGCAATACCTCTTAATATCCAAGTCTTTGCCTTTTCCTTGCCCTTGAGTAAGTTTGCAAGCATATATGAAAAAGCTGCAAAAAACAAAAACCAAGGGATTACTCCCCAAAAGAAATCCATTGTCCAAAGTCCCATAAAAGTACCTCTTCTTTCAAAATATGATACCATTATACTACATGGTTAACAAAAAATCAATATTTGTTAACAATTGTTTACAATTTGGCGATTTTAACATCTTGGTTCGAGCCCCTGTATATCAAAATTTAAGAAATAAAAAAGGATATCAAAAACCATTCACAACCTTGCGCAACAGGGTCGGCTCGCAAAGCGAGCTATTTTCGCCTGACCTTTTGTGAGCAAGCTCCCGTCGGTCTTAGTCGAAAATGCGCACCCCATTCGCGCGATGCGCGAGCGACGTCTCGGCGCAAGATTCACGAAAATCGAACCGTTATAACTAATCACGCCCGCGGCGTGTATATCATCAAAATGAAGTTTTGTATATCACCAACACACAGTGTTGTATATCATCAAGTCGCAGGGGTATACACGCTGATGCGTGATGATATGCACCTTCGGTGATGAGATACAGACTAAAGTCTGATGATATACCAAGTCTGCGACTTGGATAAAAAATAACGGCTTCCGAAGAAGCCGTTATTTTTGGTGGACCAACAGGGACTCGAACCCCGGACCGACCGGTTATGAGCCGGTAGCTCTAACCAACTGAGCTATTGGTCCAAATTTTCTTTGCTATACTATTTTACACATTTATATGCGGTTTGTCAATACCTTTTTTGATTTTTCTTTAATTTGTTTCATAATTATTTTTCAGTTGAGAAACTTTGCGAAAATTCGACGTTTTTCATTATAGTAGAGGCTGTCGCGTTAGCGACGCCTCTTTTTAGTAGGGGATAGTGAAATGAGTGCAGAAGGCGTGAACTCGTACACGTCGGCGTACTTAGTACGGCAAGCCCATTCCCAAAAATCTTGACAGATTTTAACGGGAGCCCTTGGGGCGTGCGAGGTCGCGTCTAAAAAACAGACACAAAAAAATGAAGAGAACTTGCAATTTTTGCAAGTTCTCAACAATAATCCGCTTTGAAATCAATATATATTATGGTTTTAGACGAGAATGTGTCTGTTTTTGTTCTGTGCTTATTGCAACATCCCCTTAATTATCTGTTAGTCAAACTCCTTTATTGCACGGCATACCGCCTCGGCGCAAAGCTCGATGCCCTCGGGGGAGAGGTGGATTTTGTCACATTCCTTTACGTATTTGTGCACGTCCTTGGAAACGAGCGCGTGCAGGTCGTTGATTTTAACGCCGATTTCTTGAAGCTTTGGCACGATAATTTCGTTAAAACGCTCGATTTTGTCGTTATGTGTCCATTCAAACTCGTCCCAAACGGGCGTTGTGGTCGCAAAAATTACGTTTGGCGTGATTTTTTTCAGTAGCGTTGCCACGCGGAGCATATTTTCTACGTATTCCTCCTCGGAGGTGAAAAGACCGTCGTCAAAAATCTCGGTGCAATCCCAAAGACCGTTGTTCCAATGGATAACGTCGGCATCCTGTATAATATCGTGCCAATCGAAAAGACCGCGAAGCGTATATTTAACGAAGCGGCAGTTGTCCTCAGGTTGGGCAACCTCGTAGCCGTCGCCGAGCATTTCTGGCACGCGCGTGCCGTATCCCCATAAACGAATTGAATCACCAAGTAAAACTATTTTTTTCATTTTATACCTCACTCCTTAGCGCAAATGACGCGCCATTTTATTCTATTTTGTAATATTTATAAGCTGTTAAAATAAGTGTCGAGAAAATCTATTCTATTTATAAGGACGGAAAAATCACGCTCGAAATTTCTCTTGTAAGTAGCGCCGCCGTTATAGTAATGATACCTTAGCCAGTCCTTGTGAGCAGCGCGTGAAATATGCTCGTTTTCTTGCTTGAATTCGTAGGCGGCTTCCAAAACCGTACCCTTAATTTCGTTAAATCTTGATTTCACCGCTGCGCGAAATTCGGGCGAGCGCTCGATTAGAGCATAGAACCAAGTGCCACGCGTGCAAAGCTCCGTTTCCTTTAATTCGTAGTCGTGCCAAAAAGCAAGTGACGGGCCGCTAAACGCCCAATCGTAGTCCCAAAGAGGTCCCATTTTCATTTTGCCGTCATGTGATTTATACATATAGACTGACTTTGTGTCAATATCGGGTTGGATAACGATTTCCTGTATCAAAAAGTAGTCGATAAAGCTGTTTACGTCTATGTATTCGCTAAGCTCGTCAAGAGTGACGTTTTGCTTGTAGCAAAGGGAATGAACCTTGCTTACGTAATTTTTTATGTAATCAAATTGCGCCTCGGTATATCGCTCGGTTTTGTCGGGGTATTTTACAGAGTAAAATAAATTTCCGATTTTGAAGTAGTCCTCGCCCTCTTTTCCGCCGTCAAGCTCGGCGTAGTCGTCAAGCTCAACAAGGAAGGGAACAGCTATATCGTTTTCGTCAAAATTGTATTTTACGTTCGTATGCTCCTTGTTTTCGTTAATCTGCTCGGTGAGCAAATAAAGACCCTTGTAAACGCCGTTTATATATAGCTCAACGTAGTGATAAGACATCACGAAATCGCCGTTTTTAAGTGATGCGCCGAGCTTAAATGCAAGAGCGTCGCGCGAGAGTGAAAAATCGTTATACATAGCAAGTAAAACCCAGCTTTTGCTCGCTTCCTCACCGAAAAACGAGGTTTTGTTATCGAGCTTTAGGCGGTACGGCTTTTTTGGGTATTTCCAGGTCGTGTTTCCGCGCCCGCGTATTCCACCCGTCACGCCGTCAAGAGAAAATTCTTCATCTGTGCCAGATAGAGAAAGAGAGCAGGGAACGTAAATTTCCTTTGAGGTGATTTTTTCGTCCACTGTAATATCAAGCCGCGGAAGGCCCGTATCACGTGCTAAGGTGTAGGCAATAAACCAAGAAAAAGCACACACAAGGCAAAACAAAATAGTATAAATTAGAATAATTAAAGCAGCTTTAAGTGCTTTGCTTTTCAATTTTTTGCCCCCCTCTTTTGACGTTCACTTTTTACTAATTTTATCATTTTGTATATACAAAATCAAGATACTTGTTGCAAAAACGAAATAAAAATGATAGAATTTAAGCGAGGTGATAATATGAACACTTGTTATATCGTGTGTGCGCTTGATTGCACACTTGATTTCACGCCCGACGAAAGCGATTTCGTTATCGGTGCAGACCGTGGCTATCATATTTTGAAATCGCAGGGAAAGAGAATAGATTTGGCGCTTGGCGATTTTGATTCGTCAAATTTTCCATCTGATTTTGAAAACGTGATAAAATTCCCCGTTATGAAGGACGAAACGGACGGCGCAATTGCAATTAAGGAAGCACTTTTTCGCGGCTACAAAAAAATAGTAATGTACGGCGCAATTGGCGGTCTGCTTGACCATACGCTTGCAATTATCGGTGAGGCGGTTAAATACTCTGAAGGTGGCGCGCAAATTATTTTTTGCGACGGAGAAAACGCACTTTTGCCACTCTACAACGGCTCACTAAGCTTTGGCGCAGGTGCGTCTGGACGAATTTCCGTGCTTTCTTATTCAAGCGTTTCCCTTGGCGTTACGATAAATGGTCTTTTATATACATTAAATAATTTTACGCTTGATAATAAAACCTCGCTCGGCTCGGGCAATTCGTTTATCGGCGGGGAAGCGGAAATTTCAGTTACCGACGGCACGCTTCTTGTTTACACCGCGAAAAATAATTTTGAAAACCACTTGACAAAAGAGTAAAGCGGTGCTATTATGTTTACATCGCACAATTGAATATTCGGGGGTGCTTTTCGGCTGAGATGGATTTTTCCAAACCCTTTAACCTGATACGGATAATGCCGGCGTAGGGAGAGATATTTTTCGCAACTTGAGATTTATTTACCGCACGGATATTTTCCTGTGCGGTAATATTTTTTTCAAGGAGGTTTCTTTATGAAAACCAAAACATCAAAGCAAATCGTTGCGATGATTGAGTGTAGCATGATGATTGCGCTTTCTACGGTATTTAGCTTGGTTAAGCTCGTTGATATGCCGTACGGCGGCTCGGTTACTATTGCATCAATGCTGCCTATTGCTATCGCGGCGTACCGTCACGGCTTCCTTTGGGGACTTGGAACGGCTGTTACCAACTCCTTAATTCAGCTCCTGCTCGGTATCAACAACCTTTCGTATTTTTCCACATGGCAGTCTATTTTGGCAATTATCTTGCTTGACTACGTAGTTGCCTTTGGCGTATTTGCCATTTCGGGAATATTCAGGCGCGTGGAGAAAAGACAAAATCTTGCTTTCCTTTACGGCTTGCTCCTTTCCTCCGTGCTTAGATACGCCTGCCACGTAATTTCAGGCGCAACGGTGTGGGCAGGACTTTCAATCCCGACAAACGCGGCACTTATTTATTCAATTTCATATAATGCAACTTATATGATACCCGAAACTATCGTGCTTATCGCTATCGGCGTATATCTAACAAGCGTTGTTGATTTCGGCGCAAAATACCCAACGAGAATGAAAACACAGGAGATTGACAAAATAGAGGTTTATTCCTTCCTCGGCGCAAGCTTTTTGGCTATTGCTACCGTAATCGCGGATATAATTTTGGTAGCGCCTCACCTTCAAGACCCCGAGAGCGGAGAATTCGTGTTTACACACCTTGGCGAAGCAAACTTCGTTGCAATCTCGGTAGTAACCGTTATCGGAGTTATCGTTTCAGTCGGACTTTTCATCTTTGCGGGAGTGCGCAAAAAAGTAAAATCCAAGAAAACAGCATAAATTATCAAACCACCGATTATGATTTACGTCAAATCGGTGGTTTTGTTTATCGTTTGTGTTGACATTGTGTCTTAACTTCGTTAAAATAGAGATAGTGAGGTGAAAAATATGAAAATTTTGGCAGAATATAAATACGACGGACTTTATCAGCTTGAATTCGAGTTTAAGGGTAAGCGCGCAATTGCCTTAATGTGTGAGGACGAAGCGAAGCGCAACGGAAAAACGGTTTTGAAAACGGAATATTTCGGCGCGTTTCCCGATTTGCAAAACGAATTCGTGCGCCGTGGCTATACGCTTTTGTTTATCGAGAACAGAAACCGTTGGGGCACACCCCGAGAGATAGAGGATCAATACGAATTTGTCCTTTACGCCGCGCAAGTGCTTGGTATTTCAAAAAGAGTTATCACGCTTGGTATGAGCTGTGGCGGAATGATGTCCGTGATTTTAGCAGCGAAGCACCCCGAAATTATCGAGGGACTTTATATTGATGCGCCTGTGATGAACTTTCTTTCCTGTCCTGCAAGAATGGGCAACGCGCCTGACGTAACTGACGGTATGTGGGTGGAGTTTGAAAACGCTTGGGGTATGACAAAAAGCGAGCTTTTAACCTTCCGCGCACACCCTATAGACTATTTCCCGAAGCTTATAGAAAATAAGGTGAAAATATATATGGCGTACGGAGATAGCGACAAAACCGTGCCGTATGAGGAAAACGGAGCCGCGCTCGAAAGAGCATATAAGGCGGCAGGGCTTGAAAATCTCCTCTATATTGACAAAAAGGTGGGCGTTGACCACCATCCGCACGGCCCGAGCGATATTGATTTTGCGATAAAATATTTTGAAAAATAATTCCAAAAAAGCGAAATTTACAGCCGCTCTAAAAAGCGGTTTGATAATTACTAAAAATAAAATTTAGGTAAGTTATAAAAATCACTTGATTTTATTCATACAAAATTATATAATGAAAGTAATGAATTTTTTTCTTGAAGGAGAATATTATGGCAAAGAACAGACTTATTGGGGATTACCCTGTTATCGGTATCCGTCCGACTATCGACGGTCGCCGCGGCGTGCTCAAGGTTAGAGAATCACTTGAGGACCAAACAATGAATATGGCAAAGGCTGCAGCAAAGCTTTTTGAGGAAAATCTTAAGTACTCAAACGGTGAGCCTGTAAAGGTTGTTATCGCAGATACAACCATAGGCAGAGTTGCAGAGGCAGCTGCTTGTGCTGACAAGTTTAAGAAGGCAGGCGTTGATATTACGCTTACCGTTACACCCTGCTGGTGCTACGGCTCTGAAACCATGGATATGGACAAAAACACAATTAAGGGTGTTTGGGGCTTCAACGGTACTGAAAGACCCGGTGCGGTTTATTTAGCAGCAGTTTTGGCTTCCCACGCACAAAAGGGACTTCCTGCATTCGGCATTTACGGTCACGACGTTCAAAATATGGACGAGAGCGACAAAATCCCTGCGGACGTAGCTGAAAAGCTTCTTCGCTTCGGTCGCGCAGCTATCGCGGCGGCTACAATGAGAGGTAAATCATATCTCCAAATCGGTTCAATTTGTATGGGTATCGGCGGCTCTATTATCGATACTGCATTTATCGAGGAATATCTCGGTATGAGAGTTGAGTCCGTTGACGAGGTTGAGGTTATTCGCCGTATGTCCGAGGGCATTTACGACGAGGCAGAGTTTAAGAAGGCTCTTAAATGGGCGAAGGAAAAGTGCAATATCGGCTTTGATAAAAACCCCGAGGACCTTCAAATCTCACAAGAAGAGAAGGAAAAGCAATTTGAGTTCGTTGTAAAGATGGCTTGCATTATCAAGGATCTTATGAACGGTAATCCTAACCTTCCAAAGGGATGCGAGGAGGAAATGGTTGGACACAACGCAATTTGTGCAGGCTTCCAGGGTCAAAGACAATGGACTGACTTCTATCCTAACTGTGACTTCCCAGAGGCTATGCTCAATACCTCATTTGACTGGAACGGCGCAAGAGAGCCTTATATTTTGGCAACTGAAAACGACGTATTAAACGGTCTTGGTATGCTCTTTATGAAGCTGCTTACAAACAGAGCGCAAATGTTTGCAGACGTAAGAACATATTGGAGCGGCGATGCTGTTAAGAGAGCAACAGGCTATGAAATTGAGGGCAAGGCGAAGGAGGCTGACGGCTTCATTCACCTTATCAACTCAGGTGCTTGCTGTCTTGACGCAAACGGCGCGGCTAAGGACGAAAACGGAAACGGCGTTATGAAGGAATGGTATAATATGACCGAGGCGGATTGCGATGCGGTTATGGCAAATACCACTTGGAATATGGCTGACCTTGGCTACTTCCGTGGCGGCGGATATTCATCAAGATTTGAAACAAAGGCTGAAATGCCTGCAACAATGATTAGACTTAACTTGGTTAAGGGTCTTGGTCCTGTGCTTCAAATTGCAGAGGGCTACACGCTTGCTCTTCCCGAAAAGGTTTCAGACACTCTTTGGGCAAGAACAGACTATACATGGCCTTGCACTTGGTTCGCTCCTCGCTGCGACGGCAAGGAGGGAAGCCCATTTAAGACCGCTTACGACGTTATGAACAACTGGGGTGCAAACCACGGTGCAATAAGCTACGGTCATATCGGTGCTGACCTTATCACTCTTTGCTCAATTTTAAGAATTCCTGTATGTATGCACAACGTACCCGAGGAAAAAATCTTCCGTCCTGCCGCTTGGAACGCATTCGGTATGGATAAGGAAGGACAGGACTACCGTGCTTGTCAAGCATACGGTCCTATGTATAAATAATTTTGCGAGGATTGGACAATGAAGAAAACATCATTAGTTATTATGGCGGCGGGCATTGGCTCACGCTTTGGCGGCGGCATTAAGCAGCTTGAGCCGCTCGGACCTAACGGCGAGGTTATAATGGAGTATTCCATTCACGATGCGCTTGAGGCAGGCTTCAATAAGGTAGTTTTCATTATCAGAAAAGAAATGGAGGACTACTTCAAGGAGGTTGTCGGTGATAAAATCTCGGGCATTTGCGAGGTTGCATACGCGTACCAAAATATTGACGATCTTCCCACCGGCTTTACAAATCCCGAGGGAAGAACAAAGCCTTGGGGCACAGGTCAAGCAATTCTTGCCTGCAAGGGTATAGTTAACGAGCCGTTTATGGTTATCAACGCAGATGACTACTACGGCAAGGAGGGCTATAAGGCAATTCACGACTTCCTCGTTAACGAGCAACCGAAAATCAGAGATTACAACTTCTGTATGGCAGGCTTTATCGTAAAGAACACTCTTAGCGAAAACGGCGGCGTTACCCGTGGCGTTTGCACGGTTAATGACGAGGGCTACTTAACAAGCTGTGTTGAAACAGGCAATCTTGTAAAGACAGAGAAGGGTGCGGGCATTGGAAACGATGACGGCACAGTTACCGAAATTGACCCAAATACATACGTTTCAATGAATATGTGGGGCTTAACTCCCGAATTTATTGACGTTTTGGAGGGTGGCTTCGTTGAGTTCCTTTCTGACCCTAACCTTAATAAATTAAAGGGTGAGTATCTCTTGCCGGGCGTTGTTGGCGGTCTTGTTACAAGCGGCAAGGCATCTGTTAAGGTGCTTGAAACGAACGACAAGTGGTTTGGCGTTACCTACGGTGAGGACAAATACTCCGTAAAAGAGGAGTTTATTAAGCTCCACGCAAACGGAACTTATGCAAAGACGCTTTATTGATTTAATTCATAAAGCGCTATTGCGTAACGAAGCTATATAGGTATATATATAATGAAGAGTAAGCATTCGGGAGATATCCTTGGTGCTTGCTCTTTTTTAATTTATGAACGTCTTTTTAACAAAAAACGCTTAAATTTATTGTTATAAGGCTAAATTTAACAAAAAATTAACAATTGAGTTAGCTCACTCTTTTTTTGAAAATTTTAGCGTTTTAGAAGGCTAAAGTAAAAATGAAAAATGAAAAACACCGCGTGGAGTGTCTAAAATTAACGCATTTACGCTCGGATATGAAAAATGAATAAATTCTTATAGTACCTGTATATATAGCGTACGCGCACAAGAAGAGATTGATAAAATTACAGGTGGAAATTAAAAAATGGGGCTGTCTCATTAAAAAGCTTTGTATATCGAGTAATTATAACTAAATATAGCAAAAAAATCAGAAATCCGCTTGGATTTCT
>JBGVIN010000117.1:0-7832 GCA_045123255.1 Eubacteriales bacterium | reverse complement strand
TTAACTAATTAAAGTCCAAGAAAAAAAAAACCGGTGCGCTAGGTGATTTGATGAGCGGCAGGGGCCGGTCGGTTTTTGGAATTTTTGAAAACGAAAGCGACGCTATGTGCGCCTCACACGCACTAAAAGAGAAAAATTTTCGCGCTTTTTTGTGTAAAACTGTTTGATTTTTTCTTTTTTTTATTGACAAAAGGAAAAATAAAGTCTATAATAAATAAAATATTTTGTTTTTTTGGGGAGTTTTTGCTATGGCACAAAGTTTATACGAATACAAATTCGCAAAAGAAGGCATCACCTTTGACGACGTTCTTTTGATTCCTGCAAAGAGCGAGGTTGTACCTAAAATGATTAACCTCGAAACACACTTGACAAAGAAAATTAAGCTCAACATTCCGCTTATGAGTGCGGCTATGGACACAGTTACAGAGTCCGAGCTTGCAATTGCAATTGCACGTGAGGGCGGCGTTGGCGTTATTCACAAAAATATGTCTATTGAAAGACAGGCGAGCGAGGTTGAAAGAGTTAAAAGAAGCGAAAACGGCGTTATTCGCGACCCATTCTACCTTGGCCCTGACAATACGGTTTTAGAGGCTGACCAGCTTATGGCAAGATACCGTATTTCGGGTGTTCCCGTTTGCGACGAAAACAAAAAGCTCGTTGGTATTATCACCAACCGTGATATCCGCTTCCTTTCTGACTATAACGTTCCAATCAAGGACTATATGACAAAGGACAACCTTATCACAATTAAGGACGGATGCAATCTTGACGAGGCAAAGGCACTTCTTTGCAAGCACAAGATTGAAAAGCTCCCGATAGTTGACGATAACTACGAATTAAAGGGACTTATCACAACTAAGGATATTGCAAAGGCAAGCAAGTACCCAAATACCGCACGTGACGAATACGGCAGACTTCTCTGCGGTGCGGCAATCGGCGTTACTGACAACGTTGTCGAACGTGCAGGCGCACTCTTGGCTGTCGGCGCTGACTTCTTAGTGCTTGACTCCGCACACGGCCATTCAAAGAACATCGCGCTTTGTCTGCAAAAGATAAAGGCAGCTTACCCAGATGCACAAATTATCGCAGGTAACATCGCAACAGGTGCTGCTGCACGCGACCTTATTGAGGCAGGTGCAGACGCGGTTAAGGTTGGTATAGGCCCTGGTTCAATTTGTACAACACGTATCGTTGCAGGTATCGGCGTACCTCAAATCACAGCTATTTTCGACGTATACGAGGTAGCTAAGGAGTACGGTATTCCCGTTATCGCAGACGGCGGTATTAAATATAGCGGCGACCTTGTTAAGGCTATTGCCGCAGGCGGTGACGTAATAATGGTTGGTTCACTCTTGGCAGGATGCGAGGAGAGCCCCGGAGATGAGGAAATTTACCAAGGCAGACGCTTCAAGGTTTACCGCGGTATGGGTTCACTTGCTTCAATGGAAAAGGGCTCAAAGGACAGATATTTCCAAGACGGTAACAAGAAGCTCGTTCCCGAGGGAGTTGAGGGTCGTGTTCCTTACAAGGGACCGCTTTCTGACACGGTTTACCAGCTTATGGGCGGTCTTCGCGCAGGTATGGGCTACTGTGGCACACCGACAGTTCCCGAATTAAAGGAAAGAGGTCAGTTCGTTAGAATTTCAGGCGCAGGCTTACGCGAGTCACACCCACACGATATCAATATCACCAAGGAAGCACCTAACTATAGCATTCAAGCTGACTAAAACGGCAGGAGCAAGCTCCTCTGCCCTACATACGGACTAATTTAATAAATAAATTGATACCTTGCCGATAGCAGGGTATCTTTTTTATACTGTTTTCGCAATATAAAATATATAATTTAACAAAACACTTGACGAAACGTATTTTTTAGTATATAATTTTCATAGATTTTATTATAATTATATAAAGGAGGGAAAATATAATGAATTTATTTGGAAGAAAAAATACGAAGCTTTGGAAAAAGGCGCTTAATGCGTTTTTGGTTGGAGCTGCGCTCATTCTTCTTATCTTTGCTATAATTTATTTTCCGTCTATTTCAAGCTACGTAAACGGTATTGTTAAGGCGATGGCAGCGTTTATTTACGGATTTGTGCTTGCCTTTATCTGCAACCCGATTTACAAAAGGCTTCACAAGTACGTTTTCAAGTTCGTTGATATAAGAAAGCCACACCCAAGAATCAGAAATTTGCTTTCAATTATCACAACTTACTTAATTTTCGCTATTTTCATCGCTATTGCTCTGCGTGCGGTAGTTCCTGAAATTATCGAAAACTGGGAGGAGCTTAAAAACAACGTTACCTCCTACACCTCTGACCTTTACAACTACACTATTGAAATTCTTGAAAGCGTAGGCGTTGAGGATCCGTACGCTACGGTTAACGAGTTCCTTTTCAAAATCCTTAAAATGCTCAATATTGCCGACGTTAGCAAGGATACCCCATCAGGCGAGATTATGTCTGCTATTATAAACGGTGCGGTTGCATACGTTACAAGCATCGTCAAGGGTGCGGCGGGTCACATTTTTTCATTCATCGTTGGCTTTATTCTCTCCTTCTATTTCTTGCTTTCAAAGAACCAGCTTATCGCAAAAATCAAGCGCGCACTTATTGCTTTTCTTCCCG
This sequence comes from Eubacteriales bacterium, assembly GCA_045123255.1. Lineage (GTDB taxonomy): Bacteria > Bacillota > Clostridia > Oscillospirales > CAG-272 > RGIG2000. Next base: position 5,205 of record JBGVIN010000117.1, on the reverse strand, counting down.
AAAACGCATACAAAAGAGTGTCGCACTTTGCAAAATATACAAACACTACCTTCGGTAAGTATATTCTCGGTGCGCTTTGCGACGCGGTGCTTGTCGGATGCGTTGTTACGCTCGTTTTGACAATCTTCAAGTTCCCGTACGCCGCACTTATCGGTCTTGTTTGCGGTATCACCAACGTTATTCCGTTCTACGGTCCGTTTATCGGCGCTATTCCGTCGGGTCTTCTCATTTTCTTGCAGACACCGGGCGATACTATGGACAAATTCTGGAAGGTTTTTGCATTTGCTATGATTATTCTTATAATTCAGCAAATCGACGGAAACATAATAGCACCGCATATTCAAGGTGAGGCAACGGGTCTTTCACCTATTATGGTTATCGCGGCGGTTACCTTCTGCTCACACGTGTTCGGCTTTGTCGGTATGCTTATCGGTGTTCCCGTCGTTGCGGTTATTTCCTATATGCTCAGCTGTCTTATCGAGTCCAAGCTGAAAAAGAAGAATTTGCCCACGAGCATTGATTGCTACGACGTGGGAATTGACGTTCACAACACGGACTTCTCCGAGGTCTACGACGAAAATGAAATCACGCGCGAAATCTCCGTTCCCAAGGTTAAATCTAATGATGTAAACGAGGATGACGACGATATCACAACCGCTGAAATCGATATTTCCGAGCTTAAAGAGGTTTCCTTGGGTAATGATGTAAGCAAGGAAATTTTTGACGTAAAAAACGGCGAACAAACAGTATGTGTGCCAATTAAAGTTTCAAAGGTTAAGAAGGATAAAAGCGAGGAGTAATTCTTTTCAAAAATACAAGCTACAAGCATACGCCTCGGTGTATGCTTGTTTTTGCATAAATTTCCACGGTTTTGGAAATACTTTTTTCGAGGTGATTATATGAAAACAGAAATAAAAGAAATACGTGCGTGGGAAATTATCGACTCGCGCGGAATGCCGACGGTTTGTGCAAGGACAACGCTAAAGGGCGAATTTTGCGCATCAGCCTCTGTGCCGTCGGGCGCATCAACAGGCAAATACGAGGCGCACGAAAAGCGTGACGGTGATAAAAACCGCTATTTCGGCAAGGGTGTTTTAGGCGCTATCAAGAGCGTAAACGAGGTTATAGCTCCGTCACTTGTCGGCAAATCGTTTACTCAACGCGAGCTTGATACGAAGCTCTGCTCACTTGACAAATCCCCAAACAAGTCAAATCTCGGCGCAAACGCAACGCTCGGCGTTTCTCTTGCATTTGCCAACGCCTGTGCAAAGCAGTATTCTATGATGCTATACAAATATATCGGCGGTGCGTTAAACGCCAAAATGCCTATTCCGCTAATGAATATCATTAACGGCGGCGCACACGCATCGAACAACCTTGATATTCAAGAATTTATGATAGCGCCCGTTGGCTTCGATACGTTTAGCCAAGCACTTCGCGCAGGGTGCGAGGTTTACCATTCGCTTAAAAAGCTGCTCCTAAAAAGAGGTCTTTCAGTCGCGGTTGGCGACGAGGGCGGCTTTGCTCCAAATCTTAGCTCGGAGGCGGAGGCAATTGAGCTTATTATCGAAGCGATAGCTTACGCAGGGTACGATACCGACACGGTAAAGATAGCACTTGATATTGCCGCGAGCGAATGGCACGATGGCGACAAATACGTCCTTCCGAAATCGGGTGAGGAGCTGTCAACGAGTGATTTAATTGCAAGGTGGGATCAGCTTATCTCAAAATACCCGATTATCTCAATTGAGGACCCACTCGGCGAGGACGACGAAAGCGGTTGGAAAATGATAACCGAATCACTCGGCTCACGCGTTATGCTTGTCGGTGACGACCTTTTTGTAACCAACCCGAAAATCTTTGAAAAGCACCGAAAAAACGGTATTGCAAACGCAATTTTAATTAAGCCAAACCAAATAGGCACGCTAACCGAGACGCTTGACGTAATAGCTGATGCCAAATCAAGCGGCTACAAGATAATTCTCTCTCACCGCTCGGGTGAAACGACAGATACCTCGATTGCAGATATTGCCGTCGGTGTCGGCGCACAGTTTATAAAGGCGGGCGCACCGTGCCGCGGTGAAAGAATTGCAAAATACAACCGTCTGCTCGAAATTGAGGGCGAAATTTATTCATTGTAAATAAAACTAACCAAACGGGAGGGAGAACCCCTCCCCTACGGTTGTTTTCGGTATCTTTTGCAATTTTTTAATATTTTTAATTTTTATCTCATATCTTTTATAGAGCCGCTTTATAAATAAGCCGCTTTCGACAAAATTTTCACTTATGCAATTTTTGCTATTGACTTTGGTAATATATTATGTTATAATACCTGTGTTATAAACACAAATAAATAAACAAGTTGTGATATAAGGTCATACTATCCGGGGCGGTAGCGGTGCCCTGTACCTGAAATCCGCTATATGCAGGGGAGAATTCCCATTTTGAGGGGTATTCTTGTGCGGCCAGCACTTATAGAAGAAGCGTTGACGGATGAGTCTTGCGCAATTGGCGGCTGTGAACCGTGTCAGATGGGGGACCAAGCAGCACTAAGCGGTTTTGTCGATGTGCCGCGAGGGTGCTTGTCTCGAGCCGATTTTATAAGGTAGCGCGTGTAAGGGTATTTCGAACTATGGGGTATGATCTTATATGACAGCTTGTTTTTTATTTACGCACGCGTATATCGCGTATTATTTTAAGCTTTAAGGAGGTTTTTATGCATCAGGCGTTATATAGAAAATATAGACCGACCGTTTTTTCTGACGTTCACGGTCAGGAGCATATCACCTCTATTTTGCAAAACGAGGCGAAAAACAACTCGGTTTCTCACGCGTATCTCTTCTCAGGCTCACGCGGCACGGGTAAGACAACGTGTGCAAAAATTCTTGCAAAGAGCGTAAACTGCCTTGACCTTCAAAACGGCAATCCGTGCGGAAAATGCGAAAATTGCTTGGCAATTGACAACGGCACGACAACTGACGTTATTGAAATGGACGCAGCAACAAACACAGGCGTTGACTACATTCGCGACCTACGCGATAACGTTATGTACACGCCGTCTATGCTCAAAAAGCGCGTTTACATAATCGACGAGGCGCATATGCTCTCCGATAGCGCGTTTAATGCTCTACTTAAAACTATCGAGGAGCCGCCCGAGCACGTGCTTTTCATCTTTGCTACAACCGAGCAGCATAAAATCCCCGCAACTATCATTTCAAGGTGTCAGCGCTTTGAATTCCGCCGTATTTCGCTTGATTCCCTCGTTTCCCGTCTTAGCTATATTGCGAGCAAGGAAAATATTTCAATGACGCCCGAGGCGGCGCGTGCAATTTCTAAGGTTGCACAGGGTGGAATGCGTGATGCCATTAGCTTAATGGAGCTTTGCGCGGGCGCACACGGCGAAATCACGCTTGAATACGTTAACAAGGTTCTCGGCACAAGCTCGTTTGAAAAAATGGCTTCCGTTGCGCGTAGCGTGGCAAAAAAGGACTACTCCCAGCTATTTTCTTACGTCAATGAGGTTGTCACCTCATCTAAGGATATTTTGGTATTTTTCCAAGACCTCACCTCGTTTTACCGCGATATGATGGTTTACACCTCGTTTAACGATGCAACGTTTTTAGAGCTTAGCGAGGGCGAGAGCGAGCTTATTTCCTCGTGCGCTTCTCTATTTAATATGGCAACGCTTATTTACCACGCATCACTGCTTGATGCATCATATGCAAATATGATTAAAAATCCTGCAAATAAGCGACTTATTGCAGAAATTACGCTTATGAAAATGTGTGAGCCGAGGCTTTCGAGTGACACAGACGCCTTAATTGCGCGCATTTCGAGTATTGAGGACAAGCTCCGTTTAATTTCAAACGGTACACCCCTCACCGCTCCTTCTCCAAAGGATGATGAGGAAGCAGCCTCCGTAAAGGAAGAGATAAAAACGGTTGAAAAAGCAAGCACGCAGGTTAAAAACGAAGCTAAAAAGCAAGCAGAGGCACAAAAAAAGCCGAGTGCTGTCGCCGACAAATACGTCGATATTGACGGATGGGACGATGTTGGCGCAAAGGTTTGCGAGCTTAAGCCGATGATTGCAAGCTTCTTTGCAAGAGCCGCGGCAAGACGCCGCCAATCCGACTCAAAAATCTATATTTACACGGAAAATCCACTTTCGTGCAAGATGCTAAACGACAACAAGGCAATTATTTATCAGGCTATATTGCTTTGTGAAATTGAGGTTGGCACGCAGGATGATATTATAATTTATACAAATAAACAGGGTTCAAGCGAGAAAACGAACCTTGAAGAATTTTAAGAGGTATTTATGAGAGCTAATATTCCAAAAGCACCAAGTCAGAACGAAATGATGAGACAGGTGCAAAAAATGCAGGCAGATATGCAAGCAAAGCAAGCCGAGCTTGATGCACGCGAGTATGAGGTTAGCGCAGGCGGCGGTGTTGTTAAGGTTAAAATCAACGGTAAAAAGGAAATTTTGAATATTGATATTTCCCCTGAGATTGTTGACCCTGACGATATCGAAACGCTTTCAGATATTTTAGTTGCCGCAGTTAACGAATCGATTAAAAAGGTTGACTTCACAAACGAAAGCGAGCTTGGTCAAATTACAGGCGGTCTTTCAGGACTCGGACTCTTTTAATGGAAACTCCAATAAAGCCACTCAACGTTCTTATTGAGAAGTTCCGTTCTCTAAACGGAGTTGGCAAGAAAAGCGCAATGCGTATGGCTTTTTCCGTGCTTGATATGGAAAAGGGTGACGCTTACGACTTTGCACAGGCGATTTTAGACGCAAAAACCGAGATAGGGCTATGCTCTGTCTGCCAAAACCTTTCAAGCGAACAAATCTGCCCTATTTGCGGGGATGACGCGCGTGACCACAGTGTCGTTTGCGTTGTCGAGGACTACCAAGCGGTTATCGCATTTGAAAAGGTGAAGGAATTTAAGGGCGTTTACCACGTTTTGCACGGTACAATCTCCCCTATGCGTTCAGTAGGCCCTGACCAACTCAAAATTAAGGAGCTTCTACAAAGAATAAACAATGACGATATAAAAGAGGTTATCGTTGCCACCAACTACACCGTTGAGGGCGAGGCAACAGCGATGTATCTCTCAAAAATATTAAAGCCACTTGATATCAAGGTTACAAGGCTTGCAAACGGCTTGCCCGTTGGCTCCGACCTTGAATATGCAGAC
>JBGVIN010000116.1:0-12797 GCA_045123255.1 Eubacteriales bacterium | reverse complement strand
GCAATTCCGACAAGCGTGTCCGTGCCGCACCTTCTTAAAAGACTGTCAAAAAAAGCAAGGGAAGCACTTCCCGAAAATGGGCGCAAAATAAGCAAGGGGAAAATCTCACTCGGGATACCGAGCCTTGAAAACAGCGGCGCAAAAAGCCTTGATATAGCATCACAAAGACCCGAGCCGAGAAGCATATTGACAGAAACGATAAGCGCGCACATTGAGGGAAGAAGCGAAAAAGCACCCTTAGCCCCCTTTGTCGCGCCCTCTAAAAAGCACGAAAAATAATCGCGCCGCCTGCCTATTAAAACGATAAATCCAACTAAAAAAACAACGGTGGGCAAAATAAAGAGTGAAATTTTTTCAAGCATTCTTAAAAATCCTACCAAAAAGCTTGCAAAGCAATATAGAGGCAAGCATACAAATTCCCGACGTTATCCACACGGGCAAAATGATTTCGTATGTAAAATTCGCGCCAAGCCCTGTGCGAATAGCTATTACCGTCGTTGGAATTAAGCAAAAGCAGGAAGCACCAAGAGCGGTTAGCATAATCATATCGTCGCTTGCATGCTTTGATGTGTGTCCCTCGTTTAATTTTTCCATAGCGGAAAGGGCAAGAGGGGTAGATGCGTTTGAAATTCCAAGCACGTTTGCGCTCACCGCCGCGGTTATCTCCGCCTCGCCCTTTTTTTCTCGAAACGCACGTGGAAAAACAAAGCGCAAAACGGGGGATAAAACGCGTGAAAGCATTTTTATAAATCCGCATTTTTCAAAAACCGCCATAGCGCCCTGCCAAAACGTCATAACCCCAAGCAGTCCTATTACCGTTGAAACGCTTTTTGATGCGCCCGTTAAAATCCCATCGTTTACTCCCTGCAAATTTCCCGAAAAAATACCGAAAATCACCGAAATTATACAAAGAACACCAAAGCATTTTCCTATCATAAAAGCTCCAAAAAACGAAATAAATTTTGAAAAATAAATATTTTTGTAAAAAATGTAAATAAATGTAAATTATATTGACGAAAAAAGTAAAATATGATAAAATAAAGGTGAAAATCTTACTAAAAGGAGAAAAATATGAAAGCAACCGGAATTGTAAGAAAAATGGACGAGCTTGGCAGAATTGTTTTGCCAATAGAGCTTCGCAACCGACTTGATATAGGACCAAAGGACCCTATTGAAATTTTCACCGACGGAGATACCATTGTTTTGAAAAAATATCAGCCATGTTGTATCTTATGCGGCAGCGCGAGCGATAATGTTTTAATTAAAGAAAAAAGAGTATGCAAAAAGTGCATTGATGAATTAAATTTGCTTAAATAACGAGGAAAAAATGGAAAAAATACTAAGATATGATGCGCCTGCTACTGTTTTTGAGGAAGCACTTCCAATAGGCAACGGCTCCCTTGGCGCAATGATTTACGCAGATACCGAATGCGACAAGATAACGATAAATCACGATACGCTTTGGTCGGGCAAGCCGGGGCACAATGAAAATCCAAAGGCAAAGGAGTCCTTTTTGAAGGCGCAAGCGCTTGTCAGCGAGGGCAAATACCACGATGCACAGGTGGAGCTTGAAAAAAACTTTACAAGCATGTGGCTTAACTCCTACCTTGTTTTAGGTGAGCTTTATATTAAGAGCGAGGGGGGAAAATACGAAAATTACGTAAGAACTCTCGACCTTGAAAGCTCGGTAGCTCGTGCAACATATACTCAAAACGGTATAGATTTCGAGCGCGAATATTTTATTTCATACCCGGATAACTGCTTGATGGTAAGAATTAAGTCAAGTAAGATATCGAGCTTTGAAATTAGTGGCTCTCACATCGGCAAAAGCCATACAACCGCGGGCGACGGCGAGCTTTATTTTACGTTTGAAGCTCCAACCACGATAGGACCTGAGTACGCGGCTAAGGAGCGCCCCGTTACCTACGATGGCGAAAGCGTTAAGGCGAGCGCGTTTGCAAGAGTAAAAACAAACGGCATCTGTGACACCGAGGGCGATACCCTCTATATTAGTGGCTCAACAGAGCTTATTGTCTATTTCTGCGCGGAAACAAGCTTTATCGACGTGCATACAACACCAAATAAGCCAACGTTTGCACCCTGCCGCGACAGAATGAACGCACTTTTTGAAAAATCCTACGAGAAAATTAAAAAAGCACACGTCTTGGACGCGTCCACAATCTTTAATCGCGTTCAAACCAACTTTGGCGGAGAGGTTAGCGAAAAAACAACCGACCGCCGCTTAATGGATGGCGACAAGGACCTCGGCATGTGCGAGCTTCTTTTCAATTTCGGCAGATATTTGGTTATTGCCGCATCAAGAAAGGAGAGCCGCGCAACCAACCTTCAAGGCATTTGGAACGATAAGTTCTATGCGCCTTGGTCATCAAACTATACGGTAAACATCAACCTTGAAATGAACTATTGGCCTGTGCTTATGTGCAACCTTGTTGATTGCAACGAGCCGCTTGTTAACCTTATTAAAAGCGTTAGCAAAAAGGGCAGAGTAACCGCAAAGGAATATTACGGCGCACCGGGCTTCGTTTCGCACCACAATATCGACCTTTGGGCAAACACCACGCCTGTCGGCAACCACGTTGTTGATTCGTCAAGATACGCGTTTTGGAATCTCTCCTCGGGTTGGCTCTGCCGCCACCTTTACGAGCAGTACGAATATACACTTGATACCGAGTTTTTAAGAGAAATTGCATACCCCATTATGAAGGAAAGTGCAATTTTCTACCTTTATATGCTAAGAGAGCAAAACGGTAAATATATTATGACTCCGTCAACCTCACCAGAAAACGGCGTTATAATAGACGGTCAAAAGGTATTTACCTTGCCTTATGCAACAATGACACAGTCAATTATTGAGGATCTTTTCAAAAATGTATCTAAGAGCGCAAAAATCCTCGGCATTGACGATGATTTTACAAAAGAAATTGATGCAAAGAAGGACAAAATCGGCATTTACGAGGTAGGCAGTCAAGGTCAGCTTCTTGAATACGATAAGGAGTACGAGGAGGAGGACGTTCACCACCGCCATGTATCGCACCTATACGCGCTTTATCCTGCCGATTTAATTACCACAAGTAAAACAAAGGAACTCGCCGATGCTTGCCGTCAAACCCTTGAAATTAGAGGTGACGAAAGCACAGGCTGGAGCATGGGCTGGAAGGTTAACCTTTGGGCGCGCTTAAAGGATGGCGACCGCGCAATGAAGCTCGTTAAAAATCAGCTCACCTGCGTTCAACCTGCAGGTAAGATAAATTATAGCGAGGGCGGCGGCACGTACCCGAATATGTTTGATGCGCACCCACCGTTCCAAATAGACGGAAACTACGGCGTTTGCGCGGGCATTTGCCAAATGTTCTTGCAATGTGAAAACGGAGAAATTGAAATTTTGCCTGCACTTCCAAGCGAAATGAAGGAAGGCTATATAAAGGGTCTTTTGGCAAAGGGCAATATCACCGTTGATATTGAATGGAAAAATAATAAGCTTTCAAAGCTGAAATTAGTAACACCAATTAAACAAACTGCTATAATAGTTATAGAGGGCGAAGCAAGAGAAATTGAGCTTTTACCGAATGAGGAATATATTATAACAGCTGCTTAATTGGAGGTACATATGAAAAATTTGGGATATTATAACGGCAAGTGGGGAGCAATCGAAGAATTGACCCTTCCCGTTACCGATAGGGCATTTTATTTTGGAGATGGAGTGTACGACGCGGTAATGTGCCGTAATAATATCCCATATCTTTTGAAAAAGCATATTGACAGAATTTTTGAAAACGCGCATTTTCTCGGCATTGTGCCACCAACAACAAAAGAAAAGCTTGAAAGCTTAATAAAGGAGCTTATCCCACTCGTTGACGGAGAGGAAAAATTTGTATATTTTCATATTTCGCGCGGCTCGGGGGTAAGAAACCACGAGTTTACAAATACCCCTGCCAACCTTTTTATAATGATAAAGGAGCAAAAAATAGATAATATCTATGAGAAAATGGAGCTTTGTACTCAAAACGATATTCGCTTTGGAATGTGCAATATAAAAACGCTCAATCTTTTGCCAAGCGTATTATGTGCCGAAAACGCAAGGAAAAACGGCTGCGGTGAGGGTGTTTTCGTGCGCGACGGCTTTGTGACCGAATGCTCACACAGTAATATCTCGATTTTAAGAAATGGTAAGCTCATAACCGCCCCTGCCGACTGCCATATTTTGCCTGGCGTTACACGCGCGCATCTTATAGAAACGGCTCAAAAATACGGCATTGAGGTTGTCGAGCAAAAATACACCAAAAACGAGCTTTTTGAAGCCGATGAAATTATAGTAACAAGCTCGTCAAAGCTCGCTCGCGGTGTAAAAAAAATCGACTCTCGCCCCGTTGGCGGCAAGGACGAAAAAACACTTTTGCTCTTACAAAACGAGCTTTACGAGAGCTACATAAACGCCACTCAAATATAAAGAAAAAGCAGGTCAACCGACCTGCTTTTTAGTTATTGTTATGCTTGACAAGCATATTTCAAAATGATATACTAAAATAAGAAAGCATTTAATTCAAAATAATTTAGAAAAGATAGGAAAAATGTTGAAAAATGGATAAAACAATGATAAATTCATCTAAAAGACACACCACCGTCCCCTGTCTTATGCGCATAATTGCATATTTAGCAGTAGGGAGCTTAGGTATTTAATATTTGAATTAACATGATATAAGAGGGGAAGCATGAGAAAAAAAACAATATATGTTTTATTTATTAATATTTTGCTTGCAAGTTTGTTATTGACTTCTTGTGGTGACGGTGATAAGAAAAGTGTTGAAAAAAACAATTTAGATGAGTTCCACAGAGAATTTGGACTAACCAACTACGTTATCCCAGAAAATTTTATAGAACAATTCGACTACTCGGAGGGATATTATTTTCATGAATACGATGAAAATGAAATGATTTGTTGGGAACCACTCCCACGCTTGAAATGTGAGGGATATGAGGTTATACTCTTGTATTTCCAATACGATGATCGGTGCTATGATGAAGCAAAGCAATATGTCTTTGAAACTTTAGAAATATCCGATACGCCTGCTGAAGAATGCAATGGATATTATTTCTATGATTATTCTGCTCCTAGTGAGTATGTATCAGGATACTTCTTTATAAATGGTTTCTATGAATGGAGCGATTACGAATATCCGTACTATTTTTACAGATTAGCATGCAATGACAACAATAATACGTTGATTTTTCTTGGTCTGAATTATTATGACAATGAGCACCCGATTGAAGAACTTACATGGGGAGAAATACTTGATACATTCTTTGTAGATATGTACAGTTTCGAGAAATGATTTTTTAGATTTCTAAGAATTCGAGTAAGACAGGGGACTGTCACCTGTCTTCGCTTAAGTTAATATTTAGGAGAGATTATGTACAAACGAGTTATTGCAATATTATTGCTGTTAATTGTGACAATTCCACTTTCATCCTGCAAGCACCTAATGGCAGAAGCAGGTGGGTATGACATTGATAAATACCGTGCGGTAGATTATCATTACGACGAAGAACTTGATGCATACTATTTAGAGTATCAAAATGTAAATTATTTTACCTCTGATGAGCTTTATATGTTTAGCATAAATGGTAGCATAGAAGATTTCGTTGATCTCGGTTGGTATTATAATTTCCCGTTCACCTTTGCAATGCAATGGTATTCTTATACAACCGAATCCCCCGATTATATGTTTACATATAAAAAAGATACAGTTTATTTTAAGGAAACGATTGACTACAAAAAAGAGATTTTTCTTGTGGAAGATACGCAAAGTGAGATTGAGTTTTCAGAGCTGTTTACCACAAACACCATAAAAGTCGATGGGCAGAAATTTGAACGCAAGACTATATATTTGCATTCAAAAAAGTATGATGCACTGAGTATAAAGGTAGAGTTGCTTTGCAAGGATGGTAATTTCTATTTCTACAGTAACGATATGGACACCTTTAATGCATATCAAATTACTGAAAATTTTTATAACTTGCTAATAGAAATTGGTATCATAATCTAAAGTGTGAGGTGCGTATATAAATATGTCCTGACAGTCAATCCCCCTGTCAAGTATAAAACCAAATAAAAAGCAGCACCCCTGCGCCGAGTGGCGCAGGGGTGTAATTTTAATAATAGAACGCGTGATTGCCTATTTGTGCAAAAATTACTCTATTGTTTATAATCCAGTTGCTTGGAGAAATTCTCGGGTTTACAAAGTAGAGTATACCTGTGTTTACCGAGTAGCCCTCAAGGCAAATTTTTGCGGCAATTATGCTATCTCCGTTTGGCGTTTTATATATTGTTCCGTTTGCAACAGGGCTAAACTGCGTGCCGTATTTTCTGTCAAAAATAACACCGTATATAGTGTTTGGAAAGCTTGATGAGCGAACTCTATTCAGAATAACGCTTCCAACGGCAACCTTACCCTTTAATATTTCGCCACCGCTTTCTGCATATATAATTCTTGAAAGCCAATAAACCTCATCCTCTCGGTAAAACTTATCTCCCGAAAGAATTCCGCCACTACCCGACGTTATATGGAATGACGAGGTGGAGTTTTGCCAGCTTATTTTCGCGTCAAACGCTTTTGCAAGAAGCATAACGGGCGCATACATAACTCCGCTTTTCATAAAAACAGGCGACTCTGTGTAGAGATAACGACCGTTTGCAACTATGTAGCTTGCGCCGTCCTTCACCGTCATATATAGCTTGCTTGATGAAATTGTAAGCGTTCTTGTTTGATAGCTATACGTTACCTTCGCGCTCGGGTCAACCTCGTTTGCAAAGCGGCGCACGCCCACAAAGGTGGTCGCATCCTTAACCTGCACACCGCCTGAAAACTCTTGTCCGTTTATGTAAACGTCAACGAAGCTTCCGCCCGTTGCCTTAATTGTCAAAGCTGAAAATGATGCAACGAAAACAAAAATAAAAATGAATGATAAAGCCTTCTTCAAATAACCATCCTTTCCGTGCTTATTTTGCGAGCGTCGCGCCGCCGCAATTTCACTGTAATGCTCGAACATTTACAATAATATTCTAACATTGGAAAGGAGATATTTCAAGGAACAATATTTGGTAAGGAAAATAGTGCCAAGCTACGTCGCTTTTTTCATAGCCGCTTTTGCCAAATTTATTTCATCCTTTGATATTGCCCCTGTGATTTTTGAAAAGAGAATATATAAAAGCACGCAAACGAAAATTTCAATTCCCGTGGCTATTTTTCCAAGCCCAATCAACGAAAAAAGAGAATTAAACGGTGGCAAGGAAAAAAGCAAACGGCAAAGGAGCGTTGCCATAATTATACTGACAGTCGGCTTAAAAATCCATCCCAAAGCATCGGTCTTTACCTCTGTTTTATTAAGCAAACGAATAACGCTTAACGAAACGTTAAAAATTTCGGTAATAAATATAATAGCAATATAGCCGTAAATACCGAAAAACGGCACAAGCGTGAAAATTAACACAACGCTGATGAGCGAATCGAAAATATTAACCCTCATTGTATAAAGATGCTCACCAAGACCTTTTAATATTGCATCAACGGCGAAGTCAAGATACATAAGTGGGATTAAGGGAGAGAGCAGCTTTATAAACCGCCCTGCCTCGTCACTTCCGAAAAAATGAACGCCGATTTCGCACGAAAAGCAAATAAAAACACCGCTGACACAGAGTGAAAAGAGTAGAGAAAAGCTAAAAACATACCCAACAATGCGCCGTATCGACGAAAAATCCTTTGCTTCCTTGGCGGATGCAATTTCGGGCACTAAAAGTGAGGAAAAAGCACCAAGCACCGACGAGGGAAAGAAAATTAGCGGAAAAACCATACCGTGAAGCGTACCGTAAGAAGCAAGTGCTGCGCTCGCGCCAAGTCCGCTTTTTTTCAGTCCCCAAGGAATTGCAATATGCTCAACCGTTGAAAGGAAGGAACGCAAATAAGCACTTACAGCCACGGGGAAAGCGCACCCAAACACCGCAAAGCCATCAACGTTATGCGCGCATTCCTTGCTCCTTATAAAGTTGCGCTTTTTGTCAATTAGGAAAAGTATCACGTTTAGGCAAAGAGAGAAAAGCTCCGCTATCATACCGCTAAGGGCGATACAAAGGCAGGCGTACTCCACGCCTGCAGGCACAAATAACGGTAACGTACACAAAACAACGAAAATTTTCACGCCCTGCTCAAAAAACTGAACGATCACGTTTTTGTGTACGCGCCGTACCGCACAAAAATATCCGTTTAGCATACTTGAAATTCCAATAGGCACAAGCGAAAAAGCCATAACGCGCAAGGCAGGTACAACTCTTATGTCCCCAAGCAGGTACGCACCCACAAAGCGCGAGGACGAAAAGAGAAGCACGCTTGACAAAAGCGAAAAGAAAAGCACGTAAAAAAGTGCCTGCTTCATTATCTTAAAAACCGCCGTCCCACCGATTTTTTGATTGCTTTCGCCATACGGCAGCGCGCCTGATACAAGGCGCACAACCGCCAAATTTACCCCCGAGGTAGCAAGCGTTATTGCAAAACCGTAAACACCGCCCGTCAAGGTATAAAGTCCCATCGCCTCGGCACCGATTTTTCCCGAAACGTATAGGTTAAATAAAACCGCAAGCCCGCTTAAAACAATACTGCCCGAGGACAAGGTTATTGCACTTAAAAAATATCTTTTAATTCTGTTAATTTTCATCACCACACTAAAATATTTGTGGTAATATATATGCGTCAAACGAAAAAAATAAACGCCTGCCCTCAAAAGAGAGCAGGCAAATTTATTATTTTACCAAAAGCGTTACAATCTCAAACGGCTTAACGTCAAGAGTTACGGTATTATTCTTAACCGTGAGCTTTTTCTTTGGTGCTTCGCTTAAGTCAGCGAGGTAAATCTCATTTACGTCAAAGCCAAACTTAACGGTTGTTCTTGTGCGAGCGTTTTTAGCCTCGTAGAAACGAACAACGGTATCCTTAGAATATTCCGCTTCCTTAACTGTTTCACAAATTACGTTATCGGTGGAGAAGGAAACTAATGAATATTCGTTTGGAAGCTTGCCACCACCTGCACATTTCTTTGCATACATAGGAACGTTAAGGTCATACGCATATTTAACCGTATCAGAGGTGTTAAGCGAATTTTTGTGTGGATAAATTGAGTAAGTAAACTCGTGCATACCTTGGTCGTTTACATGCTCGGGGTTGTTGTCGGGGTTAAGCGAGGATTTAAGAAGAGTTAAGCGCATATCGCCGTTATGCACGTCGTGTCCGTACTTGCAGTTGTTAAGCATGCTGACACCGTAGTTGCTTTCGGAAACGTCTGCATACTTATGGGCGCAAACCTCAAACTTTGCGTGATCCCAGCTTGTGTTGTAGTGAGTTGGACGCTCAATATTACCGAATTGAATTTCATAAGTTGCCTTGTCCGTGTTGATATCAACAGGGAAGCTAACCTTGAGAATTTGGTTCTTTTCGTGCCAATCAACCTTTGTTTCAAAGTCGATTCTCGGCATATTCTCATAGAACCAAACTGTCTGAGAAAGCACAGAGCTCATATGATTTTTCTTAAATGAAATACCTGTTTTTGCTCCGTTTACGACAACCTTGAAATCGTAAGCATCACCGATAGCATACTCCTTGTCGTTAACCGAGCGTTGAAGCTCCCAAGTAGGGTAGGCATCTGGATAGTCCTCAAGAACGATAAAGCGGTTCGCCTTTTCGCCCTTCTTAATTACCTCACGGTGATTTTTCTTATCGTAAATTGATGTGATATTGCAGTTTTCGTCAAATTTTACGGTAAAGAATTTTGTAAATACGGTATTTCCCTTAACCTCTATTGTGTTCTTGGTGTTAAGCTCGGAAATTACACGGTAGCCCTTTGGTGGAATATTGTCAACGGATACGCAAACGCCGTCAACGTCAACCACACCCGAGCCAACGAAGGAGTTAGGATTGAAAATAGCATATCCCGCGCCCTCTACGTTTGCTGAAATATAATCGTAAACCGTATTTCTTATCTTGTTTGCATCATCCTTAAGCTTAGCGTAATCCTTGTCGCTATCCTCGTAAACCTCGAAAATCGACGAGCCCGGAATAATATCGTGGAATTGGTTAACAAGCAAAACCTCCCACATTTCGTGAAGCTCCTTCTTCGGGAACTCAGCGCCTCTTATCTTATCAAGCATAACGCAAAGCGCCTCGGTATCAAGGAGCAAGAACTCGCAATCGCGGTTGTTCTTCTTGTTCTTTGCAATTGAGGTGTAAGTACCGCGGTGGAATTCAAGGTAAAGCTCGCCCTGCCAAGTTGGCACAAGCTCGGGATTTTTTTTTATGCTCTTTTCAAGGTTGCCAAGGAACTCGCCTGCAAAGCCTATCTTTGCCTGTGCAACCTCGGGCACACCGCTTGATGTGCGTTTAAGAACCTCTAACATATGCTCGGTAGGTCCGCCGCCTCCGTCACCCCAACCGAAGGTAACTATTGCCTCGTTATGGAGCGATTTTTGTTGATATCTGTTCCAAGCGCCGTCAATGTATGGGAAATCCGTGTGAGGAATATATGTGGACTGTCTTTTTAATTCACGTCCCTTCTTTTCATACTGAGCGGTCAAGAAATGAGTGTTGATTTGCGTGCCGTCAATTCCCTTCCAGTAGAAGGTGTCATATGGCATTGTGTTAGCGTCATTCCAACCAATCTTCGAGGTAACAAACCAGTCAACGTCGCTCTTTCTTAAAATCTGTGGGAGCGCCGCACTGTAGCCGAATACGTCAGGGAGCCAAAGAACTCTGCTCTCAACGCCGAACTCGTCACGGAAGAAGTTTTTGCCGTACTGTACTTGGCGCACAAGGCTCTCGCCGCTTGAAAGGTTGCAGTCTGCCTCAACCCACATCGCGCCTTCAACTTCCCATCTGCCTGCCTTAATCATCGCCTTGATTTCCTCGTAAAGCTCAGGACATTCCTCCTTTACCATCTTGTAAAGGACAGCCTGTGAGGACATAAACTTATATTCAGGGTAGCGCTTCATAAGCTCGATAACCGTTGCAAATGAGCGTTGTGCCTTTTCCTTCGTTTGACCGATGGTCCAGAGCCAAGCAATATCAATGTGTGTATGACCTATACAAATTGACTTTACGTCCTGCTCGTGGCAGAATTTTTGATAAAATTCCTTTTCTAATATAGCGAGCGCATCCTTAACCGATGCGTAGAAAGCCTCTGACGGTGGGTTAAGAAGATTTACCTTTTGAGTTGCCTTTTCCAAAATAGCAATTACGTTATTATATACGTAGGAGTTTTCGTCCATAAATTCCGTAATTTGGAAGGGAACGGCAAGGTCGTAATAAAGCTTCTTTACGTCTTGATTTTCATAAACCATATTTACGTCGAAGCGAAGGTTGCTACGGTGATGCTCCATACCCGAATAAGCATAAATCATAACCTCGTAGCTGTCCTTGCCACTAAGCATAATATATGTATGGTTAACGTCCATACCCTGCTTAATGTGACCGTCAACGTAAGCAATAAACTGTGGGTTAACTGCATCCCAGCAGGAGCCAAGACCTGTATCAATGTTTAACTTAATTTCTTCGCCTGCGCGCTCCTTTGGCGGAGTAACGGTGAAAGCAAACCAAGCGTGAGAATCGCGTTCATAGCCCCACGTATCTCCCTTGTTAAACGGCAAAAAGTCACTTGTGTCGGGCAAGACCGTGCCAACCTTATAGTCGCACACCTTATACTTGATATTTTCAACAGGATACGATGCAACAACGGAATATTTTCCGATTTCGCGCATCATAACCTTCAAATTTCTGAATTTTTCATTTGTCGGTTTCATAATTTTTCCTCCATAAAATTATTCCTATTCATTTTAACATACTAAAATCTAAATTACAAGAAATATTTGCAATTTTTAGTCATATGTGGTATTATATTTGTGAAATAATATTTTAAGGTAGTAAAAATGGAAGAATTAACACGCACCGAAGCGCTTTTAGGCGCGGAAAACGTAGAAAAATTAAAAGGCAAAAGCGTAATTATTTTTGGTATCGGCGGCGTTGGCGGATACACCGCTGAGGCACTTGCAAGAACAGGCGTCGGCACGATAGACTTGGTAGATGATGACGAGGTTTCCTTATCTAATATAAACCGTCAAATCATCGCCCTTCACTCAACCGTCGGCAGAAAAAAGGTTGAGGTTATGAAAAAAAGAATTGCAGATATTAACGAAAGCATTAAGGCAAACACCTTCGACCTTTTCGTGACACCTGAAAATATTAGCACTATCGATTTAACAAAATACGATTACGTAATAGATGCCATTGATACCGTTTCGACGAAAATCGCTATTGCCGAATTTTGCGACAAAAACGGGATTAACGTCATTTCCTCAATGGGCGCAGGAAATAAGCTAAACCCGTGTGCCTTTAAGGTCGCAGATATATACAAAACCTCGGTTTGTCCGCTCGCAAAGGCAGTGCGTACACGCCTTAAAAGGCTCGGCGTTAAAAAGCTCAAGGTCGTTTATTCCGACGAGGAGCCACATAATTCAATGCTTGACGAAAACGGCAAGCACATTCCGTCCTCGTGTGCGTTTATTCCATCCGTTGCAGGACTTATTATCGCCTCTGAGGTTGTTAAGGATTTAATAAAATAAAAGACAAAAAGAGGCTGTCGCATTAGCGACGCCTCTTTTTAGTAGGGGATAGTGAAATGAGTGCAGAAGGCGTGAACTCGTACACGTCGGCGTACTTAGTACGGCAAGCCCATTCCCAAAA
>JBGVIN010000115.1:0-5266 GCA_045123255.1 Eubacteriales bacterium | reverse complement strand
ATTTCAACGGTTGTATTTGCTGCTAACAGTACGTATACCGTAGGAAAACAAGCATTTGTCAACGCGGCTCTTGAAGAGATTGATATGAGCGCCGGTAATATGACGGTAACGTTGAATGAAAGTGCATTTCACTGTTGGTTAGACAATAAATTAGTAGGCGCGGTTACAAGCATCAAGTTTGGAGAAAACTCAACCTATGTAATTCATTATCAAGCGTTCAATGATGTTCTCCTAACCGAGCTTAAGCTTGCTCCTAATTCAAATTACACATTTAAGAAATACTTCATCAATGGCGGCGATAACAAAAAGACGTTTAAGACCTTTGATGCAAGCGCAAACAACATCAATCTTATCGTTGAGGGAGAGGCATTTAGATACCACACCGCATTTGACACATTAAAGCTAAACGGTGAGGGCTCAACCTATACGTTTAGCGGAAGTGCTTTCTGCGATACAAAGATTGCAGAAATCACTCTCGGCAAGGGCTCAACCTATACGTTTAACAACTGCTTTAACGGTTCAACACCTATTGCTAAGGTTGACGCAAGTGCGGATAATCTTAACGTTACCGTTAATAACTACGGTTGGGGTAAAAACACTATTGCAACAGTTTTGATAAACGGTAAAAACGGTACTTACACGTTCAATAACGAAGCACTTAGAAACTCTATCTTTACAGAGCTTACACTTGGCGAGGGCTCAACCTACACCTTCAACAGTGGCTCGATGACTAGCGCAAACAATATTCAAAAGATAGATGCGGGTGCAGATAACGTAACATTTACAGCCGGAAACAACGTATTCCAAAACAAAACGGCGCTCACTACGCTTGATATAAGCGGTAAAAACTCCGTATATACATTTGGAAAGGAAACATTTAGAAAAGCATCTGTTACAGAAGTTAAATTCGGTGAAGGCTCAACGTATTCCATTGGCAATATTTGCTTCTATGAAAACCCAAGCATAACAACGCTTGATTTTACCGCGAGCAACGTAGTAGCCTCCTTCGGCTCACAAGCGTTTGACGGAATAAAAACCGTAACGTATCTGGAATTCGGTGAAAATTCAACTTATACAATCGGTGATTATGCATTTAGAAACACCGCGCCGACAAATGATATTGTTTTCTCCAACACTTCAACCTTTAAGATCGGAAGGGAAGCGTTCCGTTATGCCGACTTTGCTTCCATTACATTTGATGATAATCCAATGCAAGATGGTCAGTACGTAGAGTTTACAGGCATAGATGCATTTTTGGAATGTGACAAGGCAACCTTGCTTTATATCGGTAAAAACAATGCAATAACAAATTATCCGTTCAGAACAATGAAAGCGCTTGAAACGATTTACATTATGGAGGGCGTTACACATACGAGCGAAAATGAATTTTCCAGTGCCGGTGCAGCTGACTATTCAACACCGCTATACGTATATAACCACTCGTATGATTTTGAATTCTTAAAGGGTACGTTTAATGAGTGTGACGGTGTGTTCTTATATACTGTAACTGATAATATCGGCACAAGAACAGACGTATTTTCAAATTGCTCTGACCAAAAGGGCTACAAGGGCTGGACTGTACATCTCGGTATTCCTCACCCACTTATTGAGGGCTTTATCTCAGCTCCTAACTGTACCGAAGAGGGTATAACAGGTTGGGTTACCGACACAGCACTTTGCAGCTGTGGCTTCCAAATCGATGAAAATACCGTAATTAACAAGTACGAAAAGAAGCACAACATAACAGCTGACACCGCGCCCGATGACCAAATTTCATACGAGGTTGTAATTGCCGCAGCTCTCGGTCACGACTACGGCGTTGAAGCACCTATACGTATTGACTGGATTTACGTTGACAACAACTACTTTGCAAACGCAAAGAATAAGCACAACTGTACAGTTTGCGGTGTTGATTATCTTGGTAAGGATATTGAAAATTCAGCACTCTTTGAAAAGAGAGGTATGACGGCTGACGAAATCGGTAATTCCGCAATCGCTCATATGATTTACGTTGACCTTGATGCGGTAAAAGCGTATAACGATTACCTTGGTGCAGGCAACGAAATTAAGTACGGCGTTGTTGCAGGCATTGCATCAGACGGCAAGCCTGTTAACAGTGACGGAAGTGCAAACTCAAAAGCATTCGTCTATGCATTTAACGGCACAAATTACTCACTCCTTCAAGTTAAAATGACAGGCATCACAAACGAAAGCCTTGGTCTTAACTGCTGTGCATACATCATAGTTGGCGATGAGGTTTCATATCTCCACAACGAAACAGTTAAATCAACCGCAACCACCGTTTCACTCGCTAACCCAAGCGGTGAAGAAGTGGTGGAAAGCATAAGCGTTGAGGCAGTTATCGATACAAAGGAAAAAATCTACGCATAGTAAAAAAAGAACCGCGATTTCGCGGTTCTTTTTACGTTGTAAATTTAATCTAAAAAGGAAAGGTCGTATTCGTCCTTTTCATAAAGGAAATAGTCGCACATTTTTGCAACCTCATTTGAGGGAAGGGCGGAGCATTCGTCCTCTATGCCTATTACGTTAAAGCCTGCACCCTTGGCAGTTTTAATAGCATAAACGGCGTCCTCGAAAACGTAAGCCTCCTCCTTGCTCGTTCCCAAAAGCTCAAGTGCTTTTTCGTAAATCAACGGGCTGCGCTTGCTTTGACCAACCATTGACGTTGTGATAACGTGTTCAAAATAGTCAAGCACGCCGAGCTTTTCAAGAATTTTCTTCGCTGAGCTTGCCTCGGTTGCGGTGGCAAGACAAATTTTCACTCCGTTTTGGCGAAGCTTTTCGAGCATTTTATCAGCGCCCCTTTTCAGTCTTACCGACGTCATATATTTTTCGTCCATTATATCGTGAATTTCACCTAAAACCTGCTTATAGGTTTTATTAAGACCGTAGGTCTTGTTGCAATATTCGGTAAAGCCTAAAATGCCAACCTCTAAAACGTTATTTTCCTTGTCGTTTGTATATTTAATTCCGCTACGCTCAAGATATTCAATGCCAACCGTTTCCCAAAACTTCATAGAGTCAAGAAGCGTACCGTCCATATCAAAAATAGCACCCTTAATTTTCATTTTAGCCACCTCGGTGAATTTTTACAAATTATGTATTTTTCGTCAAAAATTAGAATATTCTATATTCTACACCAAGAAAAATTAAATGTCAATAAATATAAAAATTTTGTTTGAAAAGTTGACAAAAAAATTAGCGTGTGCTACAATAGTATAAAATTAAATTTAACGGAGGTGCTTTTATGAAATCTTGTAGGGATTTTCGTGAAGAGGGTCGTGAAATTTTAGGTAACACTCTTTTTCAAAGAAAATGGCTGTTCCCGTTGCTCGCTTGCTTAATTATCAGTACAGCGGCGGCAATTTCGTCTGAATTTTTCCTTCTCGGCGTTATTATTTCGGGTGCGCTCAGCGTTGGTATCAGCTCGTATTTTCTTTTGATTTTAAGAACCCCTGATAGCGAAAAGAGCTTCAAAACACTTTTAGTCGGCTTTACAAGTCGCTTGGGCAGAAATATTGCTGCGGGCTTATATTACGCGGTAATTACCGCTATATATACGGTGCTTATCGTTTTGTGTATTATGGCAACCGTTTATCTGATTTTCCCCATATTCCTTTTGCCGTTACCCGTGTACGGTCTTGTGAGATTTTCACTTAAATATGCAATGCTTTTCTTTGTTTTGTCAGACAATCCCGATTACAATATGTGGCAAGCGCTTAGTGAGTCCGCGTTACTCATGAAGGGATATAAATGGAAATATTTTAAGCTTCAGCTTTCCTTTATCGGTTGGTATTTCGTTTCCTTTATCACTCTCGGTATAGCTTCACTTTGGGTAAGTCCGTACGTTTACGCAACAAATGCCGTTTTCTACGAGCAGCTAAAGCAAGAAAACGAATATTACGTAATATAATTAGCGTACACTACTTAAAATCTGATAGAAAAAGGCGTTTTATACGCCTTTTTTTGTTAAACCACTTGCACAAGCGCGTATATTATGATAAAATAAGGTGAAATTTTTCGAAAGGATCACCAAAATGACCGATAAACAGAAAAATATAAGAAACTTTTCAATTATAGCACATATTGACCACGGAAAAAGCACGCTCGCTGACAGAATTCTTGAATATTCCAACGCCGTTACCAAAAGGGAAATGGAAGAGCAGCTTCTTGACAATATGGATCTTGAAAAGGAGCGCGGAATTACGATTAAAGCACGCGCTGTTAGAATTAACTATAAGCACAAGGATGGCGAGGAATACGTCCTTAACTTAATTGACACTCCCGGTCACGTTGACTTTAACTATGAGGTTTCCCGTTCACTAACCGCTTGCGAGGGCGCGCTCTTGGTTGTTGACTCAACACAGGGCATTGAGGCGCAAACGCTTGCAAATGCGTATCTTGCCGTTGACTGTGACCTTGAAATCGTTCCGGTTGTAAATAAAATTGACTTACCGTCCGCGGACGTAGAGAGAGTAAGGGCGGAAATTGAGGACATCATCGGTATCGTTGCCGAGGATTGCCCTGCGGTTTCTGCAAAGGTTGGCTTAAATATCGACCAAGTGCTTGATGCAATTGTTGAAAAAATCCCTGCACCTAAGGGCGACCCGAACGCACCGCTTAAATGCTTGATTTTCGACTCGCACTACAACTCATACCTCGGCGTTGTCGTTTACGTTAGAGTAATGGACGGCACACTTAAAGCAGGTGACACCGTGCTGCTTATGAGCACGGGCGCAAAATATGAGGTTGTCGAGGTTGGATACTTAAATGCATTCGGACTTGAAAAGGCGGAACAAATCTCTGCTGGTGAGGTTGGCTATATCACCGCAAGCATAAAGACCGTTTCCGAAACACGTGTCGGTGATACGGTTACTCTTGCATCAAACCCAACAAGCGAGCCGCTCAAGGGATTTAAGGAAGCGCTTCCAATGGTATTCTCGGGTATTTATCCTGCTGACGGCGCGCGCTATAACGACCTTCGCGATGCGCTTGAAAAGCTTAAATTAAACGATGCCGCGCTCTCCTTTGAGCCTGAAACCTCAATTGCACTCGGCTTCGGCTTCCGTTGCGGCTTCCTTGGACTTTTGCATATGGAAATTATTCAAGAGCGCCTTGAAAGAGAATTCAACCTTGACCTTATCACAACCGCACCAAGCGTTATTTATAAGATAGAAAAGACAAACGGTGAAACTATTATGGTTGACAACCCGTCTAACTATCCGCAGTCGGATACTATTAAAAC
>JBGVIN010000114.1:0-5949 GCA_045123255.1 Eubacteriales bacterium | reverse complement strand
GCAAACTTTGGAATTGTCGCGCCACTCGGATATAAGGTGAAGGGCGGTAAGAAAGCAAGAAACGAGGAGATTGCAAAGCGCGCGATTAGTAAAATCAAGTCGTTAAAGGAAGAAATACAATAATGAAAATCGCGATTGATGCTATGGGTGGCGACTTTGCTCCGTTTGAAACGGTCAAGGGCGCTCTTATGGCAGCAAGCTCTCGAAATGATATAAATATACTTTTGATAGGCGACGAAAAAAGGATTTTAGACGTCCTTGAAGTGATGAATTCCAAAATTCCGTCAAATATCGAAATAATACACACAGACACGTATATATCTATGCAGGACGATCCGATGTCTGTTATAAAAGAAAAAAGCGACAGCTCAATGGCAATAGGTCTTAAAATCCTAAAGGACGGAGTTGCTGATGCGTTTTTAAGCGCAGGAAATACGGGTGCTTTGCACGCAGGCTCTACCTTGACTGTCAGAAAAATTAAGGGCATTAGAAGAAGTGCGATAGCAACGCTTTTGCCGTTCAAATCACCGATTTTAATGCTTGACGCAGGGGCAAACCCAACAGTTAGCTCCGACGTTTTGCACCAATGGGCGATTTTAGGCTCGCGCTATGCCGAGCTTATGTTTGGCATTGATAGACCGCGCGTGGGTCTTTTGAATATAGGTGTCGAGGAGCATAAGGGCACGGACGTAACAAGAGAAGCGTATTGCGCGTTATCTAATGATAAAAGAATAAATTTTGTTGGTAACGTAGAGTCAAATCAGCTCCTTTATTCTCCGTGTGACGTTTTGGTAACCGACGGCTTTACAGGAAACGTGGTTCTGAAGCTTTTTGAGGGCTCAGGACGCTTTTTACACGAATACCTTAAAGAAATTTATTCAAAAAACGCATTTACAAGGCTTTCATTTTTGTCCGTTAAGGATGGGTTAGAGAAATTTAACAAAATGTTCGATGCCTCGCTCTTTGGCGGCGCGCCGCTTCTCGGTCTTTCCAAGCCTGTTATCAAGGCGCACGGAAGCTCAAAGGCTATTGATATAAAAAATGCGGTTATTGAAGCATCAAAATATTATGAATTTGAAATAATTCAAAAAATAGAGGAAATTTTACAGTAAATTAGGAGGAAATGAGTATGTACCCATTTGAAATTAGCTCACTTGAAGAAAAAATAGGTTATACCTTTAAGGACAAAAAGCTTATTAAAACCGCGCTTACTCATTCTTCTTATGCATACGAGCAAAAATCTCACAAAATCGACAGTGAATGTAACGAGCGCCTTGAATTTTTAGGCGATAGCGTTCTTTCCTTGGTGGTTAGTGAATATTTGTTCGAGAAATTTGCGTCAAAGGCAGAGGGTGAGCTTACAAAAATGAGAGCCTCGCTCGTTTGCACAAGGTCGCTTTCCTCGTTTGCAAATAAAATAGAGCTTGGCAGCTATCTTTATCTTGGCAAGGGTGAGGAGCTAACGGGCAGAACAAACGTAAAAATACTTGAAAACGCATTTGAAGCGTTGCTTGCCGCAATTTACGTTGATTCAGGCAGTAAGGAAGCGGTTGCTAAGTTTTTAATTCCAATCGTTGAAAAGGAAATAAATACTGTCGGTGCGGATGTTAATCACGATTATAAAACTGCACTTCAACAATTTATTCAAGCATTAGGCAACGATAGAATTCAATATGCTTGCGTTGGCGAGAGCGGTCCTGACCACAACAAGGTTTTTGAGGTTGTCGTAAAGATAAACTCAAATACTGTTGGCAAAGGCACAGGCAAAACAAAAAGAGAAGCTGAGCAAATGGCGGCAAGGGAAGCATTAAAGCTTTTTGACGTTAAATGAGACACGTAAATATACCGATTTTTATACCGCATCTAGGTTGCCCAAATCAATGCATCTTTTGCAATCAAAGATTTATTTCGGGCACGCAGGAGTTTGACGAGGGACAGGTTGATTTGATAATCAATGAGGTCTTAAAAACGGTCAATGAGGGTGACGAGTGCGAAATTGCTTTCTTTGGCGGCTCGTTTACGGGAATTGACCGAGATTTGATGATTAGACTGCTTGACAAGGCACAATCGTACGTAAACAAGGGACAAGTAGTTGGAATTAGAATGTCAACACGTCCCGACTACATAAATGACGAAATAATTTCAATCTTAAAAAAATATATGGTATCCTGCGTGGAGCTTGGAATTCAGTCAATGAACGACGAGGTTCTTGCTTATTTGAAGCGCGGGCATACCGCAAATGATACAAGACGGGCGGCAAAGCTGCTCACCGAGGCAAAAATTCCGTTCGGCGGACAAATGATGGTTGGATTGCCTAGTGGGGCACAAAGTGACGAGCTTTATTGTGCAAGTGAAATTTGCAAGCTCGGTGCGGTTGGCACAAGAATTTATCCGACCTTGGTTTTCAAAAATACGGAGCTTGAGGCTCTTACAAAAAACAATGAATATATTCCGCTCTCAATTGACGAGGCGGTTAAAAGAAGCGCTAGTGTTTATCGAATTTTTCTTGAAAACAACGTAGCCTGCTACCGTATAGGTCTTTGCGAGAGCGATAATCTTCACACAGAAAGCTCGTTTTATAAAGGGCCAAACAGTCCGTCAATCGGCGAAATGGTCAGAAGCCGAGTTTTCTTTGATTATATTTGCGAAAAAATTGAAAATGCAGGCTTAAAAAATGCTGGCGACGTTGTGATTTATTGTCCAAGCGGCAAAACCTCACAGGTTGTCGGAAACAAAAGAGTAAATATAACCGAGCTTAAAAATAGGTTTGGATATAAAAGCGTTAAGGTTCTTGAATTAAGCAGCCTTGGCGGCTATGAAATATTAGTAAAAGAAAAGGAGGGGTCATCCGGTGCGATTAAAATCACTTGAATTACAAGGATTTAAGTCCTTCCCCGATAAAACAACCTTGTACTTTGACGAGGGCGCAACCGTTATCGTCGGACCTAACGGAAGCGGTAAATCGAATATCACCGACGCTATGAGATGGGTTCTTGGCGAGCTTTCCTCTAAAAATATTCGTGGTTCTAAAATGGAGGACGTAATTTTCATTGGTACTGAGGTAAGAAAGCCAATGAGCTACGCCGAGGTTTCCGTTACCTTTGATAATTCATCTGAGGAGTTACGCCTAAACAGCCCCTATGATACAATCACCGTTACGAGAAGATATTATCGTGCGGGCGAAAGTGAATATTTAATTAACAGAAATCCTGTTAGACTTCGTGACATCTATGAGCTTTTTATGAACACAGGTGTTGGTCGTGAGGGATATTCAATTATCGGACAGGGTAGAATTGCCGAAATCATCTCTAAAAAGAGTGAGGATAGAAGAAATATCTTTGAAGAGGCGGCAGGTATTGCAAAATACCGATATAAAAAGGAAGAGGCTGAGCGTAAGTTAAAGCAAACTCAGGAAAATATGGACAGAGTTTTCGATATTTTCAACGAGCTTGCAACCCGTGTCGGTCCTCTTGAAAAGGAAGCGGAAAAGGCAAAGAAGTTTAACGAGCTTTATGAAAAGAAAAAGGTTGCCGACGTTTCCCTTTGGATTTACGACTCACAAAACACAAAAGAGCAAATTGCCAATTTAACAAAGAATTATAACCTCTCCTCGCACGAGCTTGAAATGACCGAAAACTCACTCAAGCAGATTGAGGATCAGGAAAATGCAGTTGATGCAAAGCTTTTTGAAACACGCCGCGACAAGGAAAAGATTTATACTGAAATAAACAGCTGTAATAAAACACTTTCAGGTCTTGATACAGACCTTAGGGTAATGGAAAATAACGTACAGCATGCAAAGGTCTTTTCCGGCTCTCAAATTGAGGAGCTTGAACGCGCAAATACCAAAAAGGAGCTTTGTGAGAAGGAAATTCTTCAAAAGCAAGAGGAGCATAGTGCGGTTTGTCAACGATTGAAGGAAGCAAATGAGCTTCAAGAGAAATACAAAAACGATTTAACCGAGGCAAATCAAAAAAGAGCCGAGCTTGAAAATAACCTTGAAGCTTTATATAACGAGCAAAAGGAGCTTGAGGCAAAGAAAAACGAAATTATCGTTAAGCTCTCAGTTATCGAAAGCTCGCAATTCTCAGGCGACGAAAGAAAAGAGGCTATAAACAGCGATATTCAAAAATATCAAGAGGTTCTTGACTCACTTGCTGAAAAATCAGATAATTTGGCTAAAACCTTGGCAGCTTACGAAAGCTCTCTCAACGAAATTGAAGAGCTTTTAGGCGAGCTTAACGGTCAAATTGAAGAAAAGACCGCAAGATATGACGAGCTTAAGGGGGAAATGGACACACTTAAGTCAAATATTCTTGCACTTGAAGAGAAAATTAAGGTTCTTTCCGCTATGGAGGAGCTTTTCGACGGCTATACCAAGAGCGTCGGCTTCATAATGAACGCCTATAATAACGGCGAAATTAAGGACGCAGGCACGGTTCACGGTCCTGTTTCTACCTTGCTTTCAGTTGAGGAGAAATATATTACCGCAATTGAAACCGCACTCGGTGCAGGACTTCAGCATATCGTTGTAGATAACGAAAAGACTGCGAAATCTTGCATTTTCGCCTTAAAAGATGCAAAAGCGGGCAGAGCAACGTTTTACCCAATTTCCTCGGTTAGCGGACAAAATCCGACACAGGAAATGCTTAACGCAAAGAAGTTTAAGGGATATATCGGCGTTGCCGACGAGCTTATTTCCTTTAAGCCGGAATATTCACAAATCTTTTCCTCATTACTTGGCAGAACAGTAATTTTTGATAATATTGACAATGCCACAGAAATGGCGAAATCACAAAATTACAAGATTAAGGCGGTTACTCTTGACGGTCAACAAATCAACGTTGGCGGTTCATTTACAGGTGGTTCGGTTAAGCACGAGGGTACTGTGCTTTCAAGAAGCAACGATATTAAAAAGGCTGAGGAGCAAAAGGCAGAGCTTGAAGAGCGTCTTAGCGACGTAAAGCGCGAGGGACAAAAGCTCGGCGAGGAGCTTCGTGCCTTGACGTCTAAGCATCAGGGAAATAAACAACAGTACGATTTAACAGACAAGCTTTATAGAGCTGAAAAGACGGATTACGATACCGTTATTGCTCAAATTAACCTCAATAAGGAAATTATTGATAGCTTGCATACCGATACTCAAAAGCTTATTTCCGAGGACGAAAAGAACAAGAACGAGCTTGTTATCAAGAAAGAAGAAAAAGAGAAAATTGAGGCAAGAATTGAGGAGATTTATACTCTTAGAATTGATCTTGACGTTCAAAAATACGAGTTTGTTGAGCTTGGTGAAAATATTCAAGCAAAAATAAATGAAAATTCGATTAACGTAGCTGTAATTGAAAAGGACATTGAAGCATCAATAACCTCTATTGACGAGGCTAAGCTTCGTTTAGATGAAATTAACGGCGATATTAAAGCAATCAACGATAAAATGGCACAGCTCAAGGAGGAGGTTTCATCCTCTGCGGAAAAAACCGCTAAGAACAGAGCGCTTTATAAGGAAGCAGAGAAGCGACTTGAGGATCTTGAAAATGAAAAGATTAGACTTCAAGCGCAGGAAAACGAATTTGAGCAAAGAAAAAATCAGTTGACTCAAAAGAATAAGGACATTTTAGCGAAGAGAGAAAACGTGCTTCGCGCATTTACGATGAGCGAGGGTAAGCTTGAGCAGTTAAATAACGATTTTGACAAGATGACGTCTAAGCTCTTTGACGATTACGGTCTTACATATTCAACCGCGGTAGCACTTGACTACCCACCTGTTACAAGCGAAAACCATAAGGAAATTTTGGCTATTGCAACAGAGTGCAAAAACAAGCTGAGAAATCTCGGTCACGTTAATCCAAATGCTATTGAGGAATATAAAGAGGTTAAGGAGCGTTACGATTACTTGAACGGTCAGCTCTCCGACCTTAATAAATCCAAGGACGATCTTCTTAAAATTAT
>JBGVIN010000113.1:0-9296 GCA_045123255.1 Eubacteriales bacterium | reverse complement strand
GCCGTCGCTTTGTCCAAGCTCGCCTCACTCCCTACTTTGTTGAGAGAATTTTGTCCAAAACGATACTCAATCGTTTTGAACTTCATTCCCCAGCATTTAGAGCCAAAAGGACACCATATGCTGCCCTTTTTTTGTTGCTCGCAATATGGATTTTCAGTTCACTGCAGAACCCTACCATATATTACATTTGAAATTATAAGGGCAGGTATGGTATAATAGAGGGGACAAGGCTCGACCCCTGTGTCTGAATTTGGGCAAAACAGGGGGAGTGCTTGGAGTAAAAAAGGAGGTACAGTAAATGAAAAAGCTGTATATGTTTATTTTTAGTGTGGCAATGATACTTACTGCGTTTTTGTCGAGTGTATCTGCCGCGAGTATAACACACACTGTGGAAAAAGGTGACACGATGTGGAAAATTGCCGTAAAATATGAGGTTGGACTTTCCGAGATAAAGAGTGCAAACACCCATATAAAAAATCCTGACTTGATTTATCCCGGTGATAAATTATATATTCCCGAGCTAGATTCAAGCGTTACCGCGTACGAGCAGGAGGTTGTTCGTCTTGTGAACGTAGAAAGAAACAAGCAAGGGCTAAAATCACTCACAAGTGATTGGCAGCTTTCACGCGTAGCACGTTACAAATCACAGGATATGAAGGACAAAGGATATTTTTCGCACACAAGTCCTACATACGGCTCACCGTTTGAGATGATGAAAAGCTTCGGTATTTCTTATAGAACCGCAGGCGAGAATATCGCCAAAGGACAAAGAACGCCTGATGAGGTGGTAAAAGCATGGATGAACTCATCGGGTCACCGTGCCAACATTCTAAGTAGATCATTTACTAAAATCGGTGTTGGGTACGTCAAGGACGGCAATTATTGGACACAAATGTTTATAGGATGATATAGGGGCTGTTGCAATAAGCACAGAACAAAAACAGACACATTCTCGTCTAAAACCATAATATATATTGATTTCAAAGCGGTTTATTGTTGAGAACTTGCAAAATTGCAAGTTCTCTTCATTTTTTTGTGTCTGTTTTTTAGACGCGACCTCGCACTATACCGTACTAAGTACGCCGACGTGTACGAGTTCACGCCTTCTGCACTCATTTCACTATCCCCTAAAAAGAGGCGTCGCTAATGCGACAGCCTCTTCCATATTTTTTAAGAGAAAGTGAAAAATTCACTTAATAATTTAGTTTATTGTGCGTGATAAGTTATTGAATTATGTGCTTTTTTGCATTACAATAAAGGTACAAGGTGCACTTTGAATTTAATAACGAGGTGAGAATATGAGATTACCTATTTCACAAGTAATAAAAAGATTGCGAAAAGAAAAGAATATCACGCAAGAGGAATTAGCAAAGGTTTTGAATGTAACCTATCAATCCGTCAGCAGGTGGGAAAATGACCTTGCATACCCTGATGTCGAGCTTATTCCGTTGATTGCAAGCTACTTCGATGTAACTACTGATGTACTTTTTGGCACGGATGAAACAACCGCAGAATATAAACGACAGGAATATTTGAAAACAATCAAAGAACAGGAAAACATATATAGCAACGAGGATTTCAAAAGGTTCGAAAAAACTCTTAAAGAAGCAATCAAAAGCTTTCCAAAAGATGTGTTTTTCCAGTGGAAGCTATGTAGCTTGTATCATAGAATGGGTTATGAATGTGCCAAGAAAAATATTGAGGAATTAAGAAAACACTCGGCATTTGTCATTGAAAATGATAAATCATTCGATGGAAATTTTCGCATTGGATGCTTAAGAATAATGATTAGAGTAGAGGATGAGGATAAGCTTGAAAATTGGACAAAATATGTAAGTGATAGCTTTTATACCTCTTTGCCAAGTATTTTGACATCACGGTACAATTATCGCGATGAGATTGAAAAATATAACGAGCAAATTCAATGGAATATAATACACGAATTAGAAGATATTTTTGATAGAGATTTTTGTAAAAGAGATGCCAAGACATACAAAAATGCAAAATCTCGTGCAGATGGTCAAAAAATTATTCTTAAAATTATAGAAGTAATGAGCGATCCAAATGATGAAACAGATGGTTGGCTACAAGAAAGGGCTATGGGGTATTTAAGATTAGCAGGCGGGCTGGTTGGCTCAGGCGAAACAGAAGAGGGCTTTGAAGCCCTTGAAAAAGCGGTTGATTTATATATCAAAATTTGGAATCTTCCGATTGGAGCTGTGTTAAAATATAATTGCCCATCTCTTGATTTAATATCGATAACAGTAGATGATGACTATAGAAAAATGAATATGCAGACCATAAGCAATATTCTAAACAATTCAGAAGGTTGGGAATGGCTAAACCCTATACGCGAAACAGAAAGATTTAAGGCATTAGCTTCAAGGGTTAATCAATATTGCGATTTTCTATAAAATAAAAAGTGAGTGCTGATTTTTTGGCACTCGCTTGCATCTAAATTAATATGTAGTAAAATAAATTTAGAAAATTTCAAAATTGTTCCAACATTTGTGTTTTTTGCGACACTAATATGGTGACGGGCAAGGAACCAACCCGAAAAAACTCTTAAAAGGCGGATAAAATGGATATTTCAAAGGACATTATAGAAAAGTACGCAAAGAAAATATATGGCTTTGCATTTTCTAAAACGAGAGATTATAACGATGCTCAGGATTTATCGCAGGAAATCCTTGTAGCATTGTTTGATAAAGGCACAAAACTCTCGCAAATAGAAAATATGGATGCATACACATATAGAATATGCTCTTATACTTGGATGAACTTTTACAGACGTGACATTCAAAAAAGAAAAAATC
Source organism: Eubacteriales bacterium (assembly GCA_045123255.1). Taxonomy (GTDB): domain Bacteria; phylum Bacillota; class Clostridia; order Oscillospirales; family CAG-272; genus RGIG2000. Next base: position 6,480 of record JBGVIN010000113.1, on the reverse strand, counting down.
TTGAAAATGCAACTGTACTTGAATTTGTAGCTGACGAAACCGATATAGAGGAAGAATATATCAAAAAGGAGCTACACGAAAAGCTCAGGCAAGAAATAATGTATCTCTCCAAAATGAAGCGAGAGGTAACAATAATGTTCTATTATGAAAATAAAACAAGTAAAGAAATATCCGACCTATTGAACATTCCAGATTCCAGCGTACGATGGTATTTAGGAGAAAGCAAGAAAACACTAAAGGAGCGAATTGAAATGACAGAGCAAGGAATTTATAAGCCTGTTAAAATAGGTATAGGGCATAACGGTTGGACTACCGATTACGATATGTTTGGGTTAAGAAGCGATGTTTTAATGCAAAACATTTGCTATGTTTGCTATCAGAAACCATGTACCACAGAGGAAATAGCAAGAACTTTAGGGGTTGCAGCTGTTTATCTTGAGGATAAGATAGACAAGCTTTTGCATATGGATTACCTAAAGATAGTTGGTAAAAACAAGTATCAGACCACATTTTTCATAATGGAAGATAAGTTTTTCCGTGAAAGCAAAAGGTTTATGTATAAGCTTGCTGATAAAGTATCTGTTCCATTATATAATTTAACAGTCAACGCAATGGATGAACTAAAGAAAAGCGATGTATTGCTTGGTGAATACAATGACAATTTCTTTATGTGGTCGCTACTTATGCTTACAATAGATAATGCTGCATATTATATTCACGACCTTGTTTCAAAAAAGAAAGGCTTGAATTATTCACCACCAAAACGCAAGGATGGAAGTGAGCATTTCGTTTCTGCAACAATGGTAACCGGAGAAACAGTTAATATTGAGGACGAGGATTTTAAGGAGTTTTTCTTACAGTGCGAGGGTTGTGGTGTAAAAACAAGAACAAGCGATAAACTAAACTCTTTGCAGTATGATATTAAATTTTTTGGTCAGGGTTGGCGAGATTTTGATGATATTGAACTCAATCAGCTTTCAAGGGTAGTTGATATCATTGAAAAGGGAGAAATACCAAACGAATACGATAAGCACGCAATTGCTAATCTTGTTAAAAAGGGCTATGTAAAAGTTGAAAACGATAAGCCGATAATTTTAATACCATATATGAAACGTCAAGAAAATCCTATTCTTTATAAATACTATGACAGAGCACCGTTTTTTGAAAGTATAAAAAAGGAGCTTGACATAGACGAAGTAATAAATATGTGCTGTGAGCATATAGACAATGTGCGAAAGTTAATTCCAAGCTTCCTTGACGAAAACGAAACAAATCAAATTTTAAGTAATAGCTTTTCAAATCACTATTCGTTCCTTTGGAATTTGTGGAAAAAAGGATATTTGCAAACACCGTCAGTGGAAGAAATCAAAAGGCTATGCACATTTGTTTATGAAAAATAATATTCAAAGAAAATCTTTGAATTATAACCTCCTAAAAAAGCGAGTGCCAAAACTCAGGTCAGGCACTCGCTTTTGTAGTTATACTTGTGTTTTTAGGCAAATTATGATAAAATTAAATTGTTCATAGCAAAATTTTTCAAAATTACCCAACCTTTTTTGATGGTAAAGCATCTTGAAGGTGAGTACTCAAAAAACGAAAGGAGAAAAAGAGTGTACAGAAATCAAACAGACGAAACTTTGGTGCTTCTTACTCTGTCAGGTGAGCAAAAGGCATATGAAGTGTTGGTAACTCGACATCAAAGCTCTGTAATAGCTTCGGCAAACAGCGTTGCAAAAAATCAATTTATGGCAGAGGATTCCGCGCAGGATGCCTTCGTTACTGCGTGGATGAAGCTTAACACTCTTGCCGAGCCAAGCAAATTTGGAGCTTGGGTGCGAAAAATTGCCAAAAACTGTGCGCTTAACACCGTGAGACGTTATCGCGGAATCGTGCCGCTTGACCAGCTTGAAAATTATGAATCGCTCAATTTTCAAAGCGTTAGCCCCGAGGAGGAATATATAGAAAAGGAAGGCAAGCACGAGATAAGAGAGGGTATAGGCAAGCTTCCCGAAAAGGTTAAAAAAATAATTCAGCTATATTATTTTGACGAGCTTTCTATATCGGAAATCGCAAAGCGGCTGAGCATCAGCGAGGGTACGGTAAAATGGCAGCTGAACGACGGCAGAAAAAGAATGAGAAAGGAACTGTGTGCTATGAACGAAAAATGGAACGATACATTAGTTGAAAAGGTAATGAAGAAGGTCGAGGAGCTTAAGCTCTGGCGACTCAAAAATAATAAGGACGGCTTTGAAATTATATATAAGGACGTATTAAAGGACGTTGAAACCCTGCCCGAGTCAAGGGATAAGTATCACGCATTGGCAGATGTTTTGCACAGTGGCTGGTGGTGGCTGCCGGGCACGAAAAACGACGAATTGTTCGAAAGAATAAAGGAAGCCGCTATAAAGGGCAAAAACGAAGAGGTAATGGAATTTATCCTGGCAAGGGAGGAGGACAAGGTCGACGGCGGTGTCAGAGAAAAGCTGATACTTGAAAGAAACATTCCGATGCTTGAAAAGCACGGCTTCAAAAAAGCGTTGGCGGCTGAGTATTATGCGCTTGGAATTTTATACTATTACGATATAAACAATCGCGAAAAGGGCGACGAAGCTTTTTTGAAATCAAAAACGTACCTCTCACCGACCGATGAAAAATATTATCTTGCCCCTGCCGCGGTATTGATGCGCGACAAAAAGGAAAAGAGCTTTATCGGTAAGGAAATGTGGCATTATCGCTTGTTTACAACCGTTGAAAAATACAGATTTATAAACGGCGAAATGCGCTTTTGGAATAACGACGTCGTAGATGACGGATATATGCAATCGTACGATTTCGGCGCAGACAGAATTTATAGAAACGCCTCACTTTGCGACGGGCATTTCTTTGGAAACTTGAAGGTGTCGGAGTCCTATGTAGGCTCCGATAAAACCACGCTGACATTTGTGAGCGAAAACGAAACGGTAAAAACCCCGGCAGGCACGTTTGAGGGCTGTAAGCTTTACGAAATAAAGCATCCAACCGCCTTTGGAATGAAATCCTATAAGAATTATTATAAGGAAGGCGTAGGAATTGTAAAATGCATCTCAAGTTTAGACGGACTTTGCGAGGAAAGAGCTTTAAGCTCCTTTACAATCGTCGGCGGCAAAGGACTTTTGCCACTTGCCTTGGGCAACCGTTGGGAATATATTGCAGGCTATAACCCCGAGTTTCTTGATGTGAAAATTGAGTATAGCGTAGAATATATGGACACGGATACCGTTATATTAAAATCCGATAGCGAGGCGGTAAGGCACGGCTACGACAAAAGCTCGTTTACCGATATGATGCAGGCAATAAGAAACGAGTATGCCTATGATGACGAAGCAAGAAACGATATTTTAAGGGATGTATCAGAATATATCCTTCGTGCAAGCGAGCTTGCTACAACATCTATGGAAAAAACATACGTGCGCCTTGCAAGCTCCTGCATAAATAGAATTTTAGAGGGCGACAAGGGTACGGATTTCACGGGTCATTGGAATTTCTTTTCAAGAAATATGACAGTTAGGGAAAAGGGTACCGTTAAGAAATCTCATAACCCAAGATGGTCATTTGAATGGAAAAACGTAGATAGAACCAACTCAGGTATGAGCGTGGTATATAACGATATTTACGGCATACTTCAGGATGCCACGGGTTGTATTTGGAATGACGAATGGCAAAAGGGCGCCTCTCCCTCCTATGAATATATGCTTTGGGGCGCGTATCCTGTGAAAACGAGCATTGTTTGCGAGGAGGGCGGCACGGTAAAGACAAAGGCAGGCACGTTTGAGGGCTGTATGAAAATTACGCTTGATACAACAGGGCTTGACGGCGGACTTGCATACCGTGGTGGCCACAAGGAGTATTATTTTGCAAACGGAATAGGAATTGTGCGAGTGGTGAATGAGTACGGTGCGTTAAAGGCAATATTTGACCTTGACTCTTACAAGGGAGAGGGAGAGGGATATATGCCGCTTGCAGACGGCTTTGAAAGAAAGTACGAGGCAGTAAACCTGACCGACGGATATGTGGCAGGCGCGGAGTACGTTTATCACGAAAACGAAAACGGCGAGATAGTGATTTTTGCGGACAGATGCGGCATAAGAAAAAAGCAATCTCCCGTAACCTCCTACGGCTCGGTTTTGAATGAATTTAAGGAAAATAATGAGTGTAAGGATATCGGCGAGCAGCAAAAAATGTACGCACTCAATACCTTTAATCTTATGGTTCATACCGTATGCCGTCCTGCACACCACAGATACAATGCGCCGCGCTCTGTCGGAATATGTAAATTCAATATGGAAATAATGGAAGGATTTGGTAACGGCTCAGTGCCAAACGCTTGGATTTGTGCCTATGCTTGGACTGCGCTGGTAAGAAGCGCATCTCATTTTGGCAACGGTGAAATTGAAAAGGGCTTTAAGTATCTTGACGTTTCCTTTGAATATTACGAAAGATGGAAATGCTTTGAGAGGGGAGAGAAGCTCGACGCAGGCGAAAAAACTCTCTTTGACGATATTAAGCTGATAAGAGGGGATGAATGTGTTCTGCTTGCTAACGGTGAAAAAGCACCGCTTGAATATGGCTTTAGAATGGACGGAGCTTGCGATGCCCCCTACTACGCCCTGTCCAGCGATTACGGCTGGGAATGGTTCAATTACGTAAGAAACCACGAAAGATACTATTCTTACCTCGACAGAGCCAAGGAGCTTACCAAATAAAGAGATACCGAATTTTATAATTCTATATCTATATAATTCGCTACGAAAAGCAGACTTATTGTCTGCTTTTTGTGCTAATATTCACTTGTAAAGATAGCTTTTGTGTGATATACTTTTATTAACTTAAGCTTTGAGAGGAAAAAAGCATGGATAAAAAGGAAATAAAGCTAAAATTTCGCGACGACGGCACGTTTCGTGTGCTTATGATGTCGGACTTGCAGGAGTCGGCACGGTATGATGCGCGGTCGCTTCGTTCGGTTGAGGCGCTGCTTGACGAGGCAGACCCTGATTTGGTGATTTTGGGCGGTGATAACTGTGACGGTCACGAAATTAAGAATGAAAATGACTTAAAGGAATTTCTTGACGTGTTTACAGCTCCGTTTGAAAAACGCGGCATTTTGTGGGCGCACGTTTTTGGCAACCACGACCATGATGCGCACGTTGAAATTTCCCGTCAACAGGAAATTTACGAAAGCTATCCTCATTGCATATCAAGCCACACCGACGAAAGCGTACACGGAAAATCGAATTTTATGCTCCCCGTATATAACGCAAATGGCGAAATTGCCTTGGCGGTTTGGGGACTTGACACCAACCACGTGGTTGACGAGCTTGACTCCTTGCTTGGCGGTAACGCACGCGAAAAAATCGCCTTGCCAAATCAGCCTGTTGGCTACGGTCCTTGGGGGATGCTATATTTTGACCAGCTCCTGTGGTACTATAACACCTCGCGCGAGCTTGAAAAGGTGGCAGGCAAGAAGATACCGGGACTGCTTTGTATGCATATTGCACCGTACGAATACCAAACAGCGCGTGCAAATCCCGATGTGTGCGTAAAAGAGGGCAGCTATGACGAAAATCTTGATTCAACGCCATTTAATTCAGGACTATTTTCCTTGCTCATTCAGCGCGGTGATATAAAAGCCATTTCCTGCGGACATACTCATATGAATGATTTCGATGCAGAATACTGTGGCATTCGCCTCTTATGGGATGCTTGCGTTGGTTATAGATGCTACGGCGTTGATGAGCGCCGCGGAGGACGTCTTTTTGTTTACAACGAAAAAAATCCCTCATTTGTTGAGTCGAAAATGATTCGCACATTTGATAAAATATAATGAAAAAGCCGACACAGGGTCGGCTTTTTCTATTAGTATTTAACTCTAATCATATTCCAAGAATGCTTTTTAAGCGTTACGTTAAGAGAGTTGATTTCAACACTTTCAGGCATAACGTTTTGTTCATCCTTGTTGTTTTGCGCGTTTAGGTCATCGTGATAGAGCATAATATGCTCGATAGGTGTTAAGCTATCGTAGCCGTCGATTGTAAGGTCGAGTGTAATATCGCTATCAAGTGAGCGGTTAGCGAGAAACAAAACAAGCTCGCCGTTTTCCTCGTTGTCAATAATAGAGGAGTAAACGTACGGCACGTCCCAGCCTTCTTTTGATTTATAGGACGGACAGTCAACGGAAGCTTTAAGCGCTTTTCCGTTACCGTAAAGTGATGCGTAGAAATACGGATAGAAAATAGTTTGCAACCAAGCGTTTCCGCCTTCCTCGGTCATTATAGGAGCGATAACGTTGACAAGCTGAGCAATGCAACCAATCTTAACTCTGTCGCAGTTGTTTTGCAAGCTCATAAGCATACAACCAACCAAAAGTGCGTCCTCAAAGTTGTATTTCTCCTCAAGCAGATGCGGCGCTATTTGCCATCTTTCTGCCGTTTTTTCCTCATCCTT
>JBGVIN010000112.1:0-4857 GCA_045123255.1 Eubacteriales bacterium | reverse complement strand
CGTGAGGGTAACGATATTCACAGAAACGATACCGTTCAAGAAACACTCTCGCTTTCCGAGCGCTTTGGTCTTACAATTCTGTTTGCAAAGCCATCAAAGCCACTCTACCTTGAAATTATTAAGGAGCTTGCAAAGCGCAAGGGTGTTACTATGGACGAAAACGAGCTGTTTATAAAAGCAGAGGCTTTCGCACTTAATCGTGGCTATCGCTCCGCAAGATGCGCCGAGCAGTTTATCGATAGCTTAATCTAAATTGAAAATTGTCGATAGCTTAATCAAAATCTGACAAAATGGGGCGACCCTGTGTCCGAAAGAGGAGAAAATATGTTAACAATAGACAACGTATATCGCGCAAATTACGCCTTGAAGGGTGTAATTCGCAAAACCGATATTATCCGTGCGCCAAAGCTCTCAGACTGTACTGAGCTTTATCTTAAAACCGAGAACCTTCAAATCACAGGCTCATTTAAGGTAAGAGGCGCGTATTATAAAATGTCAAATCTTAGCGAGGCGGAAAAAGCAAAGGGCGTTGTTGCTTGCTCAGCAGGTAACCACGCGCAGGGCGTTGCACTTGCCGCCCAAAAGAACGGTATAAAATCCGTTATCTGCCTTCCTGACGGCGCACCTATTTCTAAAATCGAAGCAACAAAGAGCTACGGTGCCGAGGTTTGCCTCGTTGAGGGTGTTTACGATGATGCCTACAATAAGGCGCTTGAGCTTCGCGACACCGAGGGCTATACCTTCATTCATCCGTTCAACGACGAGGACGTAATAGCAGGACAGGGAACAATAGCGCTTGAGCTTATCGAGCAGCTTCCCGATATGGACGCTGTTATCGTGCCAATAGGCGGAGGCGGACTTATCTCGGGTATTGCTTATACCCTCAAAACACTCAAGCCACAGGTTAAGGTTTACGGCGTTCAAGCGGCTGGCGCACCGTCAATGTATAAATCCGTAAAGGACGGCAAAATTGAGGAGCTTCCCTCTGTTTCAACAATTGCAGACGGTATTGCCGTGAAAAAGCCGGGCGACTTAACCTACGATATTTGCTCAAAATACGTTGACGAGATAGTAACCGTAACGGATGATGAAATTTCCGCCGCAATCCTTGCTTTAATGGAAAAGCATAAGCTTGTTACCGAGGGCGCAGGTGCAACCGCAGTTGCCGCGGCTATGTTCGGTAAGCTTGATATTAAGGACAAAAAGACCGTTTGCCTTCTCTCAGGCGGCAATATAGACGTTACAATTCTAAGCCGTGTAATCAAGCGCGGACTTTTAATGTCTGGCAGAACCGCGCAGCTTATGATTGAGCTTGCGGACAAGCCGGGACAGTTGAAGAACGTTTCTCGCATTATAGCCGACCTTGGCGGTAACGTTATTTCCGTTCACCACGAAAGAGCAAACGAGGGCTCCGACGTTACAGGCTGCTACCTAAGAATTATGCTCGAAACAAGAAACTACGAGCATATAGCGGAAATTAAAAAGGGTCTTACTGACTTCGGCTTTAAGCTGATATAAATTCGTCAAAATTATAAAAATTGCCCACCACGTGTCTAAAATTCGCGTGGCGGTACAGCGAAACTCAGTGCAGGTCACAAGATACGCACACCTAAGAAGGAGAATAAAATGTTAAAAAAGGTATCAACAGAAAAAGCACCAAGCGCGATAGGGCCGTATTCACAAGCTATAATATGCGGTGATATGCTTTATACCTCAGGTCAAATTCCGATAAATCCCGAAACAGGCGCAATTGAAGCTACTGATATCACCGCACAAGCCGAGCAGGTTATGAAAAACCTCGGCGCGGTTTTGGAGGCTGCAGGCACAAGCTTTGAAAACGTAATTAAAACAACCTGCTTTCTTTACGAAATTGCCGACTTCGGCGCATTTAACGAGGTGTATGCAAAATACTTTACCTCTAAGCCGTCAAGAAGCTGCGTTGCCGTTAAGGACCTACCGAAGGGCGCACTTTGCGAGGTTGAGCTTATTGCAAAAATCGGTTGATTTACAACCAAAAACATAAAAAGTCGCACACAGGTGCGGCTTTTTTGTAATTTTAGCCGTTTTTTGCGCTGAGCGCTTCAGTTTGCAAAATATAATGAATTGATTGCTCTTGAAATGGCAAAAGAATTGTGCTATAATATACGTGAAAATAAACGTTAGGAGTTATTTATGAAAAAGAAAATTCTACTTACAATTTTACTCGTTTCGTTGCTTGCTTGCATTTTTGTAATTTCGGCAAGCGCTGTAACCTACACGTATAATGACGAAAGCGGTAAATTCTTGTTTTCTTACGATTATACGGTGACAACAGCAACGAAGGAAAACAATGGCAGTAACGGATTCCCATCCAATTTGAGCGCTTGGGTTGCATCTAATAAAAAGGGTGACGGCTTTGCAAAGGAGGATAAGGACGGCAACGCCTTAACCTGGTATATTGTTGACACCAAAGCAGATGACTTGGGCAATATGACGTATACTGTTAAAAGCTTGAAAACAATGGGTGAAGCGGGCAACATTAACGGTGACGGAGCATATAGCTTTATCTCCCCTGTAACAAACAAAAATACAGTAAGCGTTAATTTCCCCAACGACGCGGGTATTAAGACCTGGACATTCAGCTCATTTGGCGGATACGGCTCATATAGCAAAAACAACGTGCTTTTCGTATATTGCCCAAACACGCTGACAGCCTTTTCAAATAATCCGTTCCAGGAAACTCCCGTTATGGTTGTTGAAATTGACGACGAAACACCTATTACCTCCATTCCGCAAAATTTTGCGCACGAGGCAAGAAACCTTGAAAAAATCAACATCCCTGCCTCGGTTACCTTAATCTACGGTGATAGCTCAAAAAACGGCACTCCGTTTTATAACAACCGTTCTCTTAAGTCTGTGACCTTTGCATCAAATGAAAATTTGACTCAGATTAAAAACGCTTGCTTCAATTCTTGCACAAGCTTAACGTCCATTTCCTTGCCAGAATCTGTTAAAAAAATAGGTAACTATTGCTTTGCAAGCTGTTCGTCATTAAAGGAAGTCAGCCTTCCAAATTCCCTTGAAACAATAGCTAACCACGCATTTGCTTGGTGCTCCTCACTTGAGGTTATCAGAATGGGAAACAGCTTTCAGTATTTTAACAACACAGGCGATAATTCCTTTACCTACACAGCAGGAAAGGTTAAGGAAATTTATATTCCAAAGAGCTTCTATGCTACAGCACCGGACGCAAGCTTGAAATACAAGGTTTCATATGCGTTCCACGGTGTATCGTCGGATTGTAAGTTCTTCTATTGCGGAACAGTTGAGGAATTTGCTATTGCAAAGGCTAACTTCTTAAGCCAAGTGAGCGCAACCTCAAACAACGGCAAATTTACAAACGCAAGTGTTATTACGTATAAAGAATACTTAGCAAACAAGGAAAATTATGCAAAGGGCAATTATGTAATTTGCGACTACAACGCTTGTGAGGCATTCTACGAGGGCGAGCATAGCTTCAAAGAACCGACCTGCGGTTTCTTAGGTGAAGAGTACGTTTCAAGCTATGTTAAAACAGGCGTTTGCAAAAACTGCGAGGATGAGGTAGTTACAGTGCTTACAGGCGCACTCTTTACAAACAAGGGCTATTCAAGAGAGCTTGGCGGTACGTATTTTGACTACGGCTTTGTTGCCAACAGAGAGGAAATTGCAAAATACGAAGCGTTAACGGGCAATACCGTTTCCTACGGTATTATTGCCGCAAAAAAGACAGCATCTGAAAGCGGCGCACTCATTGACGAAAACGGTGTAGCTATCGAAGGCGCAATTTTAATGAGCTTCGATACCACGAGCTACAACCTCTATAACGTTAAGGTTACAGGCATAAGTAGCGAAAATGCAGAAACGCAGATTTATTGCTCAGCCTACGTATACGAGGCGGGCAAAACCGTATATATCGGAAATACAGTAAACGAATATGCAGTCTTGATTTCCCTTAGCCAAATAGAAGCAACAATGGACGAATAAGCTAAAAAGAGTCGCGAAAGCGGCTCTTTTTTCAGTAAGGTCGAGCGATATTGAAAAGCTTCTTATAAATATTATTTAATATATTATAAAATAACTATTGACTTTAGCGCACTAAAGTATTATAATAATTTAGTACACTAAAGCGTTAAAGTTATAAAATAATAATACTAAAAAGCGAGGATATGAAATGAGCAAGCTACATACCAAAGAGGTAGAGGAATTATTTGACGCAATACTTTCACTTAAAACAAAGGAAGAATGCTATAAGTTTTTTGGAGACGCCTGCACAATAAAAGAGGTTTTGGAAATCGCGCAGAGATTAAAGGCGGCAAAAATGCTTCGTCAAGGCGTTAACTATGCGGAGATAACCAAGGAAACGGGAATGAGCACAGCGACAATCAGCCGTGTTAACCGTTGTCTTGAATACGGTGACGGCGGATATACAATGATACTTGACCGCCTTGCAAAAAAGGAAGCAAAAAAATAAAACGGAGAGCATTATGGAAAAATTTTTGAAGGATGAGGAAAGAATTACGCTTTGTCTGCGTTCGTTATATTCAAAATACGGATATCTACCGTATAAAATGAATAAATTTGAGGAATACGACCTTTACGCAAAGAACAAGGATTTTTTAATAGGTGACGGCGTAATAACTTTTACAGATACAAACGGTAAGCTTTTAGCCTTGAAGCCCGACGTTACCTTGTCTATAATTAAAAACGCAAGTGACGAAAAGGGAATTAAAAGCAAGGTTTATTATAACGAAAACGTATACCGTATTTCGGGCGGCACAAGAGAATATAAGGAAATTATGCAACCTGGTCTTGAATGTATCGGTGATTTTGACCTTT
>JBGVIN010000111.1:0-12173 GCA_045123255.1 Eubacteriales bacterium | reverse complement strand
AATATGGTAATGCAACTTTCTTCATCATCTTCAAGGTTAATAACAAAAGCTGTTTGTTCTGTTGCTTGACGAAAGAAATGCCCCGTTTTCTGTTTAGCTTCTGCAAAACCTTTCTCAAAAAGCATTTCTCTATATTGCATACATCGCTCACTTTTTGGTGGATAAGTCATTATCATTTTACCTCTTTTTTAACTTGCAAATTTTTATTTATCTGTGAGTTAATTATATCACACTTCCGCCAATAAATCAAGGCGTCAGCATCTTGTGAGCAAGCTCCCAGACGGCTTTGCCTTGATTATGCACCACATTCGTGGCAGAGCCACGAGGGCGGTTCAAAACGACACCACATCTGCAAAACAAAAAGACAGGAGCAAGTCCTGTCGAAATCAAGATGTACGATTAGCGGAGATGAGTGGAGGGTTTTTGCGAGCAAAAAGAACTGCGCCGAGGCTTATGCTTGCAAGCAGACAACGCCTTTCGTCGCGTTTATGCACCACATTCGTGACAGAGTCACGAGGGTGGTTCAAAACAACACAACATCTGCAAAACAAAAAGACAGGAGCAAGTCCTGTCTTTTTGTTTTGGCGGAGATGAGTGGATTTGAACCACCGCGCCGGTTATCCCGACCTACACCCTTAGCAGGGGCGCCTCTTCGGCCACTTGAGTACATCTCCAAATGTACGCAACCAAGGTTGCACAAACCGCCGTTTCGTAGTTTGCCATTCAATTATACACAATTTTATCTCGCTTGTCAAGCATTTTTTGCTTTTTCTTTTATTTGATTTAATTTTGTGATAAGCTTTTGTAAAATTAGGTCGAAAAAGGGGGCGTTTGCCCCCTCAATTCTTGTTATTTGCTTTTGTTCTGCGTTGCAACGACAGCTGTGCCGAAAAATTCGTCGATGATAACGTCGCCAACGGAAATTGGCAGACGGGCGATTTTTTCGTTTATCACCTTCATCGCCTCGAAAATATGCTCCTTGGGGATTGGCTCCCTCGTTTTTACGGCGACAACCTCGCCGTTTTCGCACATCATAGTAGTGGTGAGCGAGCGCACGGGATGCGTGCATTCGTTCTCGGCGTATTCCTTGCCGCGAGGGCAGGTGTTGCCCGTTACCGACGTAACCTTTCCGTCTTGAAGTGTGACTGTGATTTGACAGCCGAGAGGACAGGCAATACAGGTTAAATTTCTTTTCATTTTGCTTCCTCCTCAAGGCAAATTCTGAGCGCGCTGTTTTTTGTGAGCAGCTCACCCTTTATTTTAAGCGCTTCCATTTCAGATGGGAAAAGACGCGCCTTTTTCTTTGAAAGAATAAGCTTTTCACCGTCGTAAACGTTAATTTTTGCATTTTTTGACGGCGAGCTAACTCTGAAATACAAGGTGAAATCCTCGCATTTCGTTATTCTTTGCGGCACGGTGTATCTGATTTTGCCCATAGGGGTTACGGGTATATCGACGTCAGTTACCCTTTCGCCTCTTATATATTCCGCCGCGCTTTTGCCCGCAATCTCCGCTTCGCTTGAAACAAAGTCAACAAGGTCATGCACGTGCAAAACGTTACCGCATGAGAAAATGCCCGAAACGCTCGTTTCGCGCCCTTGGTCAACGACTGCACCGCCCGTTATTTTTGAAAGCTCAACGTCTGCCTGCTTGCTAAGCTCGTTTTCGGGGATAAGACCGCAGGAAAGGAGCAAGGTGTCACAGGGGATAAATTCCTCCGTACCGTGAATTGGCGTGCGGCTTTCGTCCACCTTGGCAATAGTTACGCCTAAGAGGCGCTCGTTGCCGTGGAGCTTTACCACCGTGTGGGAAAGGAAAAGAGGTATATCAAAATCGTTTAGGCACTGTTCAATATTGCGCGCAAGACCCGAGGAGTACGGCATAATTTCGCAAACGGCTTTGACGTGTGCGCCCTCAAGTGTCATACGGCGCGCCATAATAAGACCGATATCGCCCGAGCCTAAAATCACAACCTCGCGCCCTGGCATATAGCCCTTTACGTTGACGAGGCGTTGAGCCGTGCCTGCACTATAAACGCCCGACGGACGCGTGCCTGCAATATTCAAAGCACCCTTCGGTCGCTCGCGGCAACCCATAGCGAGAATAACCGCCTTGGCGTTTATCTCAAAAATTCCGTCCTCTTCGTTTGTTGCTATAATCTTTTTATCGGGTGTTACTTCCAAAACCGTGGTGTTTAATTTATAGGGAATACCAAGCTCTATTACCTTTTTTTCGTACACGTATGCGTACTCAGGACCTGTCAGCTCCTTGCCGAGCTTGTGCAGACCAAAGCCGCTATGAATACATTGGAGCAGAATTCCGCCAAGGGACTCGGCGCGTTCAAGGATTAAAATATCGCGTATTCCGCTTTCGTATGCGGCGATAGCCGCGCTCATTCCCGCAGGGCCGCCGCCTATAATTACAAGCTCCTTCATTGCTTCGCCCCCTTCGTTTTACCCGTGACAACGTACGAGCCGCCGCCCGATTTAGTGATTTTTTCGTATGGAAGGTTAAGCTCGCGCGACAAAATATCGATAACGTACGGAGAGCAAAAGCCGCCCTGACATCTGCCCATTCCTGCGCGCGTTCTGCGCTTTATGCCGTCAATATCGCGTGCGCCTGGGGTACGTCTTATCGCATCGACAATTTCCCCCTCGGTAATGCTCTCGCAACGGCAAATTATCTTGCCGTAAAGCGGATTTTTCTTTATCATTTCATTTTTCTTTTCGCGATTTGCCGAGCGAAATTCGTGCATAGGTGCGCGTGTTTTCTTTGCGTTTTCGTCCGCTTCAAGCTTAAGACCGCACTCTTTTAGCATATTAACCACATACTTGGCAATAGCAGGGGATGCGGAAAGACCCGGGGATTCAATTCCTGCTACGTTTATGAAATTCTCCCTTGGTGAATTTATGATAAAATCGCCGCTTGAGCCAACCGCACGCAGACCGCAAAACGAGGTTATGGTTTGGTTTTTCGGAATGCCGATAACGCTCCTTTCGGCAACGGACATAATATCCTTGAAAAATTCCTCTCGGATTGATTTGTCGTTTTTGTCCTCACCGTCAACGGCGGTAGGGCCGATAAGGAGATTACCGTGAACGGTTGGGGAAACTAAAATTCCCTTACCCATTTTGCTTGGGGTAACGAACACGGTGTGCGAAATTATATTGCCGCAGGAGTTATCAAGCAGCAGGTATTCACCGCGGCGCGGATGAACGTTAAAGGACTCGTCGCCGACTGCTTTTGCGATTTTGTCCGAGAAAACACCTGCACAGTTTATTACGTGCTTGGCGGTTATTTCGCCGCTTTCCGACGAGATTTTGTAAGCACCGTCTGCTTTTTCAATCTTGTTTACCTCAAAATTGCAAAGAAGCTCCGCGCCGTTGTCCATTGCGTTTCCGATAGCGGCAACCGCTAAATCGTACGGCGAAATTATTGCGCCGCTCGGTGCGTGGAGCGCACATATGACGTCCTTTCCTATATTCGGCTCGATTGATAAAATTTCCTCGCGTGAAAGAATTTTAAGTCCTTCAACTCCGTTCTTAACTCCGCGCTCGTAAAGTGATTTGACCGTTTCTCTGTCGTCCTCGTTAAAGCCGACAACGAGCGAGCCGTTTTTTATATAGTCAACGCCGAGGTCGCGCGCAACCTGCTCCATCATTTTTGCGCCCTCTACGTTTAATTTTGCTTTGAGTGAGCCTTCCTTGGCGTCAAAGCCTGCATGCACAATGGCGGAATTCGCCTTTGTTGCGCCCATTGAAACGTCGTTTTCCTTTTCTAAAATGCAGATTTTCAGCTTGTAAAGCGATAGCTCCCTCGCTATCATACCGCCGACAACACCTGCACCTATTATTGCAATATCGTACATAGTCGTTCCTTTCAAAAAGTTTGTTACGATAAAATTCTACCATAAAAATCATGTAAAATCAATAAAACGCGCAAAAGATTTGACAAAAAGCAATAAGTGCCTTTGCAACGCCTTGTGGTTGTGGTATAATTAAAAAAACGGGGGTGGGAAAATGAACCAAGGTAAGCTTCAAAACGATATAAGGATAAATCACAGGGGTTTTTTGACGGGCAGTCCAAAGCGGTTCGTGCTTGTTAACTACGAAGGGGAAAATCTTGATTTTTCCGTTTGCGTGACGGAAAACGTGGAGGAACGTGTCGTTTTTTCGGGCAAAATGCAAAGGGTAGAGGAAAACGAAGAGGTGTATTTTGTCGGTGATTTTTCCGAGCTTAAGGAAAACGGCGACTACCATATTTTAGCAGGCGGCAAAAGGAGCCGTCAGTTCGTTATCTACGACGGAGCGTACGATATTTGCAAGCGTATGCTGCTTGAATATTTCACCTACCAAAGGTGCGGCCACGCCCTTGGTTGGGCAGGGGAGTGCCACCTTGACGACGGCTATATTGCCGAAACGGGTGAGCACGTTGATTTAAGCGGTGGCTACCATCAGTCCTGTGATTTGAGAAAATCTCCCGGTGGTGTGTCGATAGGTGTAAACGCAATGCTCCGCTTTGCCGTAAAGGACGAAAGCGCGTGGGGCAAAATTTTGGTGCGCGACGAATCAAGATGGGCGCTTGAATATTTTATAAAGACGATACAACAAAACGGCGCGATGTATAATACGCTTAATTCTCCGTTTGGATGGCAGGGGCGTGTTTTTTATAAATCGCCTGCTCCGTCCTCGGCTCAGTGGAACGTAACCTCGTGCTTAGCGCTTGGACACGAATATTTCAAGGAAAAAGACGGGGAATTTGCAAAGAGGTGTCTTGACACCGCAAAGCGCTCGTTCGACTTTTTGATGGGAGAAAGCCGTCCAAGTGGCGTTTACACCCATCCCGATAAATATCCGCTCGGTATGGACCCCGATTTTTTCTACGAGCAATGCGTAAAGGATTCAACCGCGGATTTATGCTATCAAATTTTAGCTTGCGCGGATATGTATCGCCAAACGGACGGAAAAGAGTACTTAGAGCATATTAAAAAATGCTTGCCAAGCGTTCTTTGCGAGATAAAGGACGGCTTTGTGCTTATGCGACGCGAGGCGAAGGGGCGCACCGTGAGCGGTACGTGCAGCTATTCGTGGCTTATGGGTGGGCTTTTATCTCTTATCGAGGCGTACGAGCTGATAGGTGACGAATGCGGACTGGAAAAGAAATTAACCAATGCGCTAGGCGAGCTTTGCACGTTTGCAAAAAAGAGCGTTTGGAGAAGGATGGAAAGGACGCTTTCCTTGGATGATATAGACGTCGTTGACGGCCACGAGGGCAAGACAAAGCGCGAAATGATGGGGGAAGTGTCTGAATTTAAGGGGTATTTTTACTCACCAAGGGAGCAATTTGAGCCGTCCTATGCGTGCTATATCGGTAT
Organism: Eubacteriales bacterium; assembly: GCA_045123255.1. Classification (GTDB taxonomy): domain Bacteria; phylum Bacillota; class Clostridia; order Oscillospirales; family CAG-272; genus RGIG2000. Next base: position 6,799 of record JBGVIN010000111.1, on the reverse strand, counting down.
ATTTTTGGCAAAGGGCGCAAGAGCTTTCGGAAGTGGTGAATATTTGGCACAGGCACAAGCAATTTTAGATCAGCTCCTTGGCGGTGGCGAGCTTGATTCGAGCCGTGTGCGCGGAATCGGCTTTAATAGTGTTCAGCATTATTCGTACGGACAGTTTTTCCCGTCAACTCCGTTTATACCCGGAGCTGTCGGTGTCGGCTATAGCGCATTCGATACGGAAAACGCAGGCTCAGAGTACGATATGCCGTGCGTTGGTCTGGCGATGTATTTAATTTCCGAAATTGAGCGCGCACAGCAAAATGCGCGACCCTGTGTCTGATTTTTTGATGGAAAAATGCAAAAAACGCGACCCTGTGTCTAAGTTTTATTTAAGACTGCTTCGCAAAGTTCACAAAAAATTAACAAGAAAAAGCCGAATGGAGATTTCCATCGGCTTTTTTTGCTTGCAAACGGACAAAATTTGATTGAAAATTTGTCAAAAATAGAGCAAAATGTACAGTAAACAGGGAAAAAATACGAGTTTTTTCTACAAAAATCCAAAACTTAAAATTTTTGTTGACAAATCGAAAAATATATTATATAATATGCTTTGGTACCACGATTGTACCTATTTTAATGCACCACGATTGTGCTGAATGAAAGGAAAATATTATGAAAGAAAAGGTCTGCTATGAGCTTAGCCCGTCGCAGGACGTGTCTTACCTTCAATGCAGGTACACCCTTTTCAAGAGAGTAATCAACATTCTCCCCGCAATTACCATTAATTACGACGTTGATTTCGATCTTATGGAAAAGGCGTACAACATTGTTGTTGAACGTAACGACTGTCTTAGAATTAAGTTCTTTAAGCAAAAAGGCAAGCTAATGCAGTACTTTGAGGATTCAAGGCCATACCAAAAGATTCCTGTTGTCAAGTTTGACACGCAAGAAAAGTTTGATGCCTTCATCTCAAAGTACAAAAAACGCGCGATTGACTATTTACACGGCACGGTTAACGAACCGAACTTCATCAAAACACACGACGGAAAGAATATGATTCTTTTCAAAATTTGTCACTTGGTTGCAGACGTTTACGGCTTGTTCGTAATTTTTACGGACTTACTTAACGTTTACAACGCACTCAAAAACGGAACAGAGCTTCCACCTCAGCCCGCAAGCTTCGAGGAGGTTGTTAAAAGAGATATCGAAAAGCATTACGATATGCGTAGAGAAACGAAGCACGCCGAGTTTTTCAGAGATATGCTCAGTGACAAGCCCGAGCCTTATTACACAGGTATTCACGGTCCTGACAACAAGATTTGGCAAAAGAAGCTCAAGCAAAATCACCGCGGCATGAGAATGTTCTTTATCAACAACGACACAGAGGCGTATATTCACACAATTGACAGCGAATTAACGACACGTGTCCTTGATTATTGTAAGGAAAACCAGGTTTCACCTGCAAACTTCTTCTTCTACTGCTGCACACTTACCGCATCAATTCTTAACAACAAGGCAAGAAACGCACTTCCTCTTTCACTCTGTAATTGCAGAATTACACCGAATGAAAAGAGCTGTGCAGGCTCAAAGGTTCAATCAATTGCAAGCTACACAAGATACAACTACAAGAAAACCTTTGAGGAAAACATCAAGCGCTTCTCAGCAAGCCAAGCAAAGCTTTATATGCACGTTGGCTTCTCAGACAGAGAGTTTGAAACGATGCTTCACAAGGCATACCGCTCATCACTTCTTGAAACCTACTATTCAATCACGTTCTCGTTCGTGCCGATTACAATTCCCGACGGAATTGATTTCGACATCTATTCAAACGGAAAGGGTGCTTTGCCGGGCTATTTAATTCAGCTCTTTGATACAAAGACCAATTCAATAAGAATGGCTTACGACGTACATACAAAGACAACAAGCGAGGAGCACGTTGCAAAGTTCCACCAAATGTACAAAAACGTACTTAACCAGGTGCTTGACAACCCACAGATTCAGCTCCGCGATATCGTTCTTGAAAAATAATCAAAAAGAGTCTAATTGGCAACAGTTAGACTCTTTTTTACTAAAACACGCAATATTCAAGGTGGAAAAATGAGAAACAAAAAGACAAAAAAGCAGGACAAAATTGATAAAATCATCGGGGAAGTGTCGATAAATCTCAAATATCCCGTTCTGCTCGTGCACGGAATGGGCTTCCGTGACTCTAAAATTTTTTGCTACTTTGGCAGAGTACCGAAAATGTATAAAAGAATGGGGCTCGACGTATATTTTGGCGGTCAGGACAGCACAGGTGCGCCCGAAACAAACGCACGCCAAATTGCTGAGGCGATAGACAATGTGCTTGAAAAAACAGGGAAGGAAAAGGTCAACGTTATAGCGCACTCAAAGGGCGGACTTGACACCAGATACTTAATTTCCTCGCTTGGCTACTCTGATAAAATCGCTTCGCTCACCACGCTTCAAACACCGCACCACGGTTCAAAAACGGTGGATTGGCTAATGAAATTTCCAAAGCCGCTTGTAAGAGTGGTTGGCTTTTTCACGTGTGCGTGGTATAAAATAATAGGGGACAAGCATCCTGCCGCATATAAATGCTTTGAGCTGTTTACGACACAGGGTGCCCAAAAATTCAACTCCGAGAACCCCGACGCTGACGGAATTTACTACCAAAGCTACGCCTTTGCAATGAAGAAGCCCACCTCGGATTTCTTTATGAGCCTTCCAAGCCTTGTCGTTGGTTTTAGCGAAGGGGAAAACGACGGACTTTTGCCACCGAGCGCGGTTATGTGGGGAGATTTTAAGGGAGTTGTGCGCTCAAACAGCCGCCGCGGAATTTCCCACGCGGATGAGGTTGATTTCCGCCGCAGGCGATTAACGAAAAAGACGGGCGACGGAGTTTCGGACATCTTGGAAATATATAAAAGGATAGTAATTGACCTCCAAGAGTGCGGATTTTAGAAAAAGAGGCTGTCGCATTAGCGACGCCTCTTTTTAGTAGGGGATAGTGAAATGGGTGTTGACCCACTCCCTGAAATTGCACTCAATTTCAAGGAACCCTCGGGGAGGCGTGAACTCGTACACGTGAAAGGGGGGTCCTCAAGCCGAAGAATGAGGTTTGGGGGTTCGCGTGGGCGTACTTAGTACGGCAAGCCCATTCCCAAAAATCTTGACAGATTTTAACGGGAGCCCTTGGGGCGTGCGAGGTCGCGACTAAAAAACAGACACAAAAAAATGAAGAGAACTTGCAATTTTTGCAAGTTCTCAACAATATATCGCTTTGAAATCAATATATATTATGGTTTTAGACGAGAATGTGTTTGTTTTTGTTCTGTGCTTATTACGCAAGTAACAAGGTTCTGCGTAGCAGGTTCTTATTGCAACAGCCCCTTTGGGTGCATATTTTAATTTGGAAATTCACATTTTTGGGCAAAAAACAGACACGTGGTCGCACTTTTTGCGAAAAAGCGCCCGATACACGGCAAAAAATGGTCGTGCTTGATTATTTTTCCTCCTTGAAAAGAGAACTAAGCGCGGAAAAGACGTATTTCGCGGCCGCCTCTCTTACCTCGTTTCTGTTAGTGTCAGCGAAGCGTACGGTTTTGGAGAATAGCTTGCCGTTTATATAAAAGCCGAAGCAAACCGTGCCGACAGGCTTTTCGTCACTCTCGCTATATGGCCCTGCCACACCTGTGATTCCCACGCCGACTTCGGCACCGCTTTTTTTAGCTGCGCCCTCTGCCATCCCACGCGCAACCTCCTCGCTCACAACGCCAAATTCATTGATTACTTCGGGATTTACGCCAAGGAGCTTAACCTTTGACTTACTTGCGTAGGTAATATAAGCTTCGTCTAAAACGCTTGAAGCGCCCGAAACCGAAACGAGGCGCGCCGCGGTAAGACCGCCCGTGCAGGACTCGGCAAACGAAATATGAAGTCCGTTTTCTTTAAGGTATTTTACAACGTTTTCCTCATATGAAAAATCTTCCATAATTACCTCCGTGTCAAAAGATATCATATATATTCTATCATATTATTTCTAAGATGTCAAATTTTCGTTGAATTTCATTTTTATATGTGATATACTATCAAGAGGAAACGATGTTGACAAAAGGTCAAACGATGTTGGCTTTGCCAAATGAGGTTGCATCTTGCGCCGCAAACAAAAAAGCCAACCCAAGGGGTTGACTTTTTGGAGCTGGAGATGAGATTTGAACTCACGACCTGCTGATTACGAATCAGCTGCACTGCCACTGTGCTACTCCAGCATATTTAACATTGATATTTTACTACAAACTGTCACCTTTGTCAAGGGGGAATTTTATGAATTTATGTGATGAACGCAACGTTAAAAAAATAATGTCGATGTTTTCAACGGGGACGAAGAAAAGCTTCGGTCAAAATTTCTTAATCAACCCCGACGTTCCGTATAGTATTGCAAGGGAAAGCTATGAATACCATAGTCAAAGAAACGGCGCGAAAAAAAGCGCAGTTATCGAAATAGGCCCGGGTATTGGCTCGCTCACGCAGGAATTATGCGAAAATTACGACAAGGTTATCGCGGTGGAAATTGACAAAACCTTAATTCCCGTGCTTGAATACACCCTTGCCGAGTATAAAAACGTAACGGTGATAAACGACGACTTTTTGAAAATAGACCTTGAAAAGCTGATTAAGGACGAGCTTGACGGATACGAGATTTCCGTTTGTGCAAACCTTCCTTACTATATAACCACGCCTATTATTATGGCGCTTCTTGAAAATGCACGCAGAGAGGACGGCACATCTCGCTTTACGTCGGTTACGGTAATGGTGCAAAAGGAGGTGGCAAGTCGCCTTTGTGCAAATTCAAAGCAGTCTGACTACGGCGCAATCACCGCCTCGATAAATTACTACGGCGAGGTGAAAAAGCTTTTCGACGTATCGCCAGATAACTTTTTGCCTGCACCTAAGGTTACGTCAAGTGTAGTCAGAATAGAGCTTTTTGACGCGCCAAGATATGAGGTGAAGAGTGAAAAAATGCTTCACCGAGTTATAAGCGGTGCATTTATGCAAAGGAGAAAAACGCTGCTTAATTCGCTATCGGGCGCGTTTTCGGAGCTTGGCAAGGACACGATAGCATCTATCATAGAAAAATGCGGTTTTGAGCCAACCGTGCGCGGAGAGCGCCTCTCGATCGAGGACTTTTGCCGCCTGAGCGACGAAATGTCGCAAGCGAAATGAATTGATGCAAGCATCATGAAATGTGATAAATCACATGAATTGTTGCAAAGCAACATGAATTGAAGCGGAGCTTCATAAATTGTAACTTTGTTACATAAATTGTGCCGCAGGCAATTAATGAGCGAAGCTCAATTCATGCTACTTGTTGCAATTCATGGCGTCGGCCAATTCATGACGTTAGTCAATTCATGTTTCGCAGAAACAATTCATGCACCATTGTTGCAATTCATGATACGAAGTATCAATTCACGCCCATAGGGCAAAGAGGTATAAATGATTTTACATAGTACAGTTATAAACGCGTTGACTATTGTTATAGGCTCGCTTGCGGGATTTTTCCTCTCGAAGCTGTTTGACAAGAGCAGACGCTTCAAGAAGCTGCCCGATGCTTTGATGAAGGCGATTTCACTATGCGTTATAATTATAGGCATAAAGGGTGCGATAAAGGACGACGTTGATTTTATTATCGTTCTTATTTCGCTTGTTGTCGGCACAACAATAGGCTCGCTTATTAAAATTAACACGCTTCTTAATAAATTCGGCGATTTCGTTGAAAGAAAGCTTGTAAGAAAGAAAAAGACCGAGGTAAAGGACCCAACCGCGCCCGTTACCGCAACGCCTGCCGAGGGGGACGAGCAAAAGAGCTTTTCAAAAGCGTTCGTTGCAACCTCGCTCACCTGCTGTGTAGGTGCTATGGCAATTACAGGCTCACTCAATGCAGGAATGGGAATTGAGCATACCACGCTATATACAAAGTCACTCCTTGACCTAATTACCGCGTTTGTTTATTCGTCCGCGTTCGGTATCGGCGCGACCTTAGCCGCCGTGCCTGTCCTTATTTATCAAGGAATTATCGCAATTGGCGCAGACGCGCTTGCTCCTGTTTTGGAAGCATCTGCCACCGAAATTTCTGCGGTTGGCTCGGTTATCGTAATGGGACTTGGCTTTAATATGCTCGGCGCAACCAAAATTAAGGTCGCAAATATGCTCCCTGCGGTATTTTTGCCGATAATTCTTTGTCCGCTCTTTAATTTGTTCTAAAACCGAGAGGAAATCCCCCACCCCAAAAAACTTCATCCGCTTCAACGGATTTAATAAAAATCACTCCCTGCCTTGCAAGGAGTGATTTTTGTTTTTAAGTAATAAATACTTATTTCGAAAATGTAAGCGTTAACGTGTTGCCCTTTTCGAGTGAAATTGTGTAGTAGCCGTTTTCGTCGGCGGTGAGAGCTACCTCGCCCTCAAGCGTTTGATACTCGGGGGAAAGGAGCTTAAAGGTCACGTTTTCGCGTGCGGCGAAGGTGGCGGTGACGGTCGATTTATCCCAAATTAGCGACACTCCTACGCATATTTGCGTGCAAATGCCCGTTATTTTGCCGCTTTCAAGCTCTCTCGGCAGTGCAGGCAAAATCTCAATTTTTTCAGTCGAGGAATAAACGAGCGCTTCGTAAATTGCGGCGGTGAAGCCCATATTTGCATCAATTTGGAAGGGCGCTTTGCCTGCGTGCATATATTTAAGGGTTACGCCCATATTGCGCCAGTCGTTGTGGTATGTAAAGAGGTTTTGTCCTGTGCAGAAGCGAAGGAGTAAATC
>JBGVIN010000110.1:0-10723 GCA_045123255.1 Eubacteriales bacterium | reverse complement strand
ACGAAAACTTCAATCTCGTATTTAAGGAGCTGTTCGGCGGCGGTCACGCAGAGCTTTCCCTTAACGACCCAGGCGACGTTCTTAACTGCGGTATTGAAATTAAGGCGGCGCCTCCTGGCAAGGTTATTAAGAGCCTTATGCTTCTTTCAGGTGGTGAGCAGGCGTTTGTTGCTATTGCGCTTTTGTTCGCTATTTTGAAGGTTAACCCAACGCCGTTCTGCGTATTTGACGAAATTGAAGCCGCGCTTGATGACGTTAACGTAACAAGATTCGGTCAGTATATTAAGCGCTATTCAAATCAAACACAGTTTATTATCATTACTCACCGTCGCGGTACTATGGAAATTGCCGACCGTCTTTACGGCGTTACTATGCCGCAAAAGGGTATATCTAAGGTACTTACTATGGATATTAACGACGTGGGTAAGGACAAGATATTAAAAGATAACAATGCAAAATAAAGGAGCATACCGTGTCATTTTTTGAAAAATTAAAAAGAGGTCTTCAAAAAACCAAAAATGCTATATTAAAGCCGTTTACAAGCCTTTTTAAGAGCTTGAAGCGTGTTGATGAGGATTTACTTGAGGAGCTTGAGGAAATCTTGGTTTGCGCCGACGTTGGCGCTCAAACAACCGAGGAAATTCTTAATCAGCTTCGCGCAGAAATAAAAGCGAATAAAATAAAAGATTCTGAGGACGTTAAAAACGCACTAAAAAGAATAATGAAGGATATCGTTGGCGAGGGTGGAGATATTATCTTTGGTGACGGAATAACGGTTATTCTTGTTATCGGTGTTAATGGAGTTGGTAAAACAACCTCAATAGGTAAAATTGCATATTCTCTTAGAAAGCAGAAGAAAAAGGTTGTTGTGGCGGCGGCTGATACGTTCAGAGCTGCGGCAATTGACCAGCTTGCGGTTTGGACTGACCGTGCAGGCGTTGAGCTTATAAAGCACTCCGAGGGCTCCGACCCTGCCGCAGTTGTTTTTGATGCTATAAATGCTGCAAAGAAGAGAAATGCTGACGTTTTGATTATCGACACCGCAGGCAGACTCCATAATAAGAAGAACCTTATGAACGAGCTTGCCAAGATTGACAGAGTTATCACGCGTGAGCTTCCCGAGTCAAATAGAGAAACGTTGCTCGTTCTTGACTCAACAACGGGTCAAAACGCGGTTAACCAAGCAAAGGAATTCAAAAACGCCGCAGATATTACAGGCATTGTTTTGACAAAGCTTGACGGCACTGCCAAGGGCGGTATTGTATTCTCAATTAAAAACGAGCTTGATATTCCCGTTAAGTTTATCGGTGTCGGCGAGGGTATTGACGATATGGAAAGATTCGACGCCGAGGACTTTATAAACGCATTATTTGAGTAATTATGATAGATATTGTATTATCAACAAGAAACAAAAACAAAATCAGAGAATTTAAGGTTCTTTTCGCTCAGTGCGGTGAAACGGACATAAACGTTTTGTCGCTTGATGATATCGGCTATTTTGGCGATATTGAGGAGGGTGGCGAAACCTTTGAGGAAAATGCCGCTATTAAAGCGTCCGTTCCCGCAAAAATGGGTTATATCGGCATAGCTGACGACTCAGGACTTTGCGTTGACGCGCTTGGCGGTGCGCCTGGTGTATATTCTGCAAGATTTTCAGGCGGAGATGATGAGGACAACAATGATTTGCTCCTTAAAAAGCTTGAAGGGGCGGAAAACAGAGATGCAAAATACGTTTGCGCCATCGCTTGCGTTTTTCCCGACCATTCAAACGATTTCACTGTAAGGGGCGAATGTCACGGAAAAATCTTAACGGAAAGACACGGCACGGGTGGCTTTGGTTACGATCCGCTATTCTATTTTCCCGAGTTTGAAAAAACCTTTGCTCAAATTGAGCTTGAACAAAAAAATAAGGTTAGCCACAGAGCCATTGCTCTTGGCGCATTAGTTGAAAAATTAAAAAGGGTGTTACCAAATGACAAGTAAACAGCGTTCATATCTAAAAAGCTTGGCGGTTAACTACGATACCATTTTCCAAATAGGAAAGGGCGGAATAACCGATGAGCTTTGCAATCAGCTTCTCAACGCGCTTAATGCAAGAGAGCTAATTAAAATTAAGACACTCGAAACCTCACCGCTTTCAGCGAAAGAGGCAGGCGAGCAAATCGCGGGCGCAATCGGCTGCGAGGTAGTCCAGGTTATTGGTACAAAAATCGTTTTGTTTAGAGTGTCCGACAACGAAAAAAACAGAAAAATCGATCTTAAAAGAATAAAATGAGAATAGGTATTTTTGGTGGAACGTTCGACCCACCGCACGTAGGACACATTAGCGCCGCAAAGTCGTTTTTGGAGCGAGTAGAGCTTGACGTTTTATACGTTATTCCCGTCTATATGCCACCGCATAAGGACAAGCATTCCGAAACAACTGAGCAGGACAGACTGAGTATGTCATGGCTTGCATTTTCTTCCATTTCGGACAAAATCTTTGTTTCTGATATGGAAATTTTGCGTGGCGGTCGTAGCTATACTGCGGACACAATTAAGCAAATTAAAAGCGAAAATGAGGGCGCACAAATCTACTTTTTGTGCGGAACCGATATGATTTTAACAATGGATTCTTGGTATAAGCCGGAGTACATTTTTGCAAACGCAACAATTGTTTATGCAAGGCGTGAAAGCGATGCAGAGATTACCCAAAAAATCGCAGAAAAATGCGAGCTTTACAAAGAAAAATACGGTGCAAAAATCATATATATCGAAAACGTTGCAATAGAAGCTTCGTCAACTGAAATAAGAGAGGCTATTTTGAAAAACAACGAGGGGAATAGACTTTTATCAATGCCTGTTTATAACTACATAAAGGAAAATAATTTATATAAGAGTTAAAATGAATTACGATTGGGAATTTATAAAGGCAACCGTTAAGGTGTTTCAAACCGATAAGCGCTATAAGCACACCTTAGGCGTTGCAAATGAAGCTCTAAGCCTTGGTAGAATATTTCTCCCGGGCAAGCTTGAAAAGCTTTATTTTACAGGACTTTTGCACGATATAACTAAGGATTACAATACCGAAAAGCAGCTTCAAATGTGTCAAAAATTCGAAATTTCAGTTCCAAGCTCTATTGCACCCAAGCTTTTACATTCAAAAACAGGTGCGCATTTTGCAAGGGACGTTTTCGGTAACGAGCTTGTTGACGACGAGGTTTTTTGCGGCATTTTATACCATACAACGGGCAGGGCGAAAATGTCACTTTTCGAGATTATAATATATCTTGCTGATTACATTGAGGACGGCAGAACCTTTGAGGATTGCGTTTATTTAAGAAATTTCTTTTATGAAAAAATCAATCTTGCAAAATCTATGGAAGAAAAGCTTGAAATTTTGCGTCAAGCAATGGTTTTATCGTTTGATTTAACGATAAAAAATCTTATTGATGAGGGCAAGATGATAGACAGTGATACTATAAGCTCACGTAATTATTTTTTAACTAATAAACTAGAATTGGAGAATTAATATGGAGAATATATTCAAAATAGAGCCAAATCAGCTCGAAAACGCTTCCTCGCTTGATATTGTCAGCGCGGTTGTGAAAATTTTAGACAGTAAAAAGGCAAATGAGATTAAAGCACTCAAAATTGACAGTAAAACGATAATTGCCGACTATTTTGTTATATGCTCCGGTAATTCATCAACACAAATAAAAACCCTTGCTGATGAGGTTGAATATCAGCTTGGCGTTGGCGCGCTTCCGTACGTTAGACTCGAGGGTACTGACTCAAACGAATGGAAGGTTGTTGACTGCCACGACGTTATAGTTCACATTTTCTCAAACGAAGCAAGAGAATTTTATAAGCTTGAAAAGCTATGGGCTGATGCTGAGGAAGTAAGCATTAGAGATATATTAAATTGAGGTGACAAAAATGAAGTACGAATTTTCAACAGTAGACAAAAAATGGCAAGACATTTGGGATGAAAAGGAAGCGTTTAAGGTATCAAACGACTATTCAAAGCCCAAATATTACACTCTTATTGAATTCCCTTATCCATCAGGACAGGGCCTTCATATAGGTCACCCACGTCCATACACGGCTATGGATATCGTTTCAAGAAAGAAAAGAATGGAAGGCTACAACGTTCTTTTCCCAATGGGTTGGGACGCTTTCGGCTTGCCAACTGAAAACTATGCAATTAAGAACCATATTCATCCAAGCATAGTAACCGAAAATAACATTAAGCACTTCAAGGAGCAGCTTAAATCTATCGGTTATAGCTTTGACTGGTCAAGAGAAATCAACACAACCGACCCAAATTACTTTAAGTGGACACAGTGGATTTTCTTACAGCTTTACAAAAAGGGTCTTGCATACAAGAAGGAAATGAACGTAAACTTCTGTACCTCTTGCAAGTGCGTTTTGGCAAACGAAGAGGTTGTAAACGGTGTTTGCGAAAGATGTGGCAGTGAGGTTGTTCATAAGGTTAAGAGCCAATGGATGCTCAAAATCACAGAGTACGCACAACGTTTAATTGACGACCTTGCTGACGTTGACTTCCTTGAAAGAATTAAAACTCAGGAAATTAACTGGATTGGTAGAAGCGAGGGTGCTGAGGTTCAGTTCTCAACAACTATGGGCGATGACGTGACTGTATATACAACACGTCCCGACACCCTTTTCGGTGCAACCTATATGGTTATGTCACCTGAGCATGCCTTGATTGAAAAATGGAAGGATAATCTTAATAATTATTCCGACGTTAAAGCGTATAAGGACGAGGCGGCTAAAAAGTCTGACTTTGAAAGGACAGAGCTTGTTAAGGACAAAACAGGCGTTTGTCTTGACGGCGTTAAGGCTATCAACCCTGTAACAGGCAAGGAAATTCCTATTTATATTTCCGACTACGTGCTTGCAACCTACGGCACAGGCGCGATTATGGCGGTTCCCGCGCACGACGAGCGTGACTGGGATTTTGCAAAGGTATTTGGCCTTCCTATTGTTGAGGTCGTTGCAGGCGGTGACGTTCAAAACGAGGCGTTTACTGACGTTGAAACAGGTGTAATGTGTAACTCGGACTTCTTAAACGGTCTTGAGGTTGCAGAGGCTAAAAAGGCTATTATTAAGTGGCTTGAAGAGAATAACAAGGGCGTATCAAAGGTAAACTATAAGCTCCGTGACTGGGTATTCTCACGTCAAAGATATTGGGGCGAGCCTGTACCAATGGTATGGTGCGATAAGTGCGGTTGGGTTCCCGTGCCTGAATCAGAGCTTCCTATCCGTTTGCCCGAGGTTGAGCATTACGAGCCAACCGACACAGGCGAGTCACCGCTTTCAAAGATTGAGGAGTGGGTAAACACCACCTGTCCTCACTGCGGCGCACCTGCTAAGCGTGAAACAGATACAATGCCTCAATGGGCAGGCTCATCATGGTATTTCTTACGTTATTGCGACCCTGACAATAACGAGGCTCTCGCTTCAAGAGAGGCTATTGACTATTGGATGCCTGTTGATTGGTATAACGGCGGTATGGAGCACGTAACGCTTCACCTTCTTTATTCAAGATTCTGGGCGAAATTCCTTTACGATATCGACGTTATCGGTTGCAAGGAGCCATATAAGAAGAGAACTGCACACGGTATGATTCTTGGCGAAAACGGTGAAAAGATGTCAAAATCTCGCGGTAACGTAGTAAATCCTGATGACGTTATCGGTGAATTTGGCGCTGATACGCTCCGTCTTTACGAAATGTTTATCGGTGACTTTGAAAAGGCAGCTCCTTGGAATCCATCAAGCATAAGAGGATGCAAGCGCTTCCTTGAAAGAGTGGCAGCTCTTACAGATATTATCAGCGGCGAGGGCATTACTAAGAAGCTTGAGGTTTCACTCCATAAGCTCATAAAGAAGGTAACTCTTGATATTGACTCAATGAAGTTTAATACCGCTATTGCCGCAATGATGGCATTTGTAAACGAGGTTTACGAGGTAGGCTCAATAACTAAGGACGAGTTTGCTTGCCTTATTACACTTCTTAATCCATTTGCGCCTCACTTAACAGAGGAGCTTTGGGAAAGCCTTGGCGAAAAAACACTCCTTTCGCTTGAAAAGTGGCCTGAGTATGACGAGGCTAAAACAGTTGACGATACTGTTAAGATTGCAGTTCAGGTTAATGGCAAGTTGAAGGCAACTATTGATATTTCAAAGACAATTTCCAAGGACGACGCAATCCTTGCCGCAAAGAGCGAGCCAAAGGTTCAAGAGGCTATAAAGGACAAGGAAATCGTTAAAGAAATCTACGTTCCGGCAAAAATTGTAAATATTGTTGTAAAATAATTAAAAAAATTCTATTTTGCTATTGACAAACGAGTTTAGTTTGTACTATAATAGATAAGAATTTAATCCTTTGCATATGCGGGGGGAGGGATATAGATGGCAGAAATTAGAGTTAAAGAAAATGAATCACTTGACAGTGCACTTCGTAGATTTAAGCGCCAATGTGCAAGATCTGGAGTTCTTCAAGAGCTTCGTAAGAGAGAGCACTACGAAAAGCCAAGTGTAAAGAGAAAGAAGAAGTCTGAAGCAGCAAGAAAGCGTAAGTTCAAATAATTTGCGTGCTGTTTAGTGCTAATTTATTCGAAACGAAAGAGGAATTCCTTGTGAATTCCTCTTTTTACGTAAAAAATTCAAAAAATTGATATTAAAATTATTTTTTCTCTTTACAAAATAAATAAAATATAGTATTATATATATGATATTAGTATACTATCGAGGGGTATTCTGTGAATAGCATAAAACCGATTTACAAAAGAGTGCTGCTTAAATTATCCGGCGAGGCGATTTCGAGTGGCAAGGACGGCATTTTGAACTTTGATTATATTGAAAAAATTGCCGAGGTCCTTAAAAAATGTATGGAAAACGGCGTCCAATTTGGAATTATAGTTGGCGCAGGCAACATTTGGCGCGGCAGAAGCGGCGGCAATATGGACAGGGTTAAGGCAGACCATATGGGTATGCTTGCAACCTGTATCAACGCAATTGCACTTCAAGAAGCGTTTATTCGTTCTGGAATTGATACGGACGTTATGACGTCGGTTGAAATGAAGGCGTTTGCTAAACCGTTTGTAAGAGACGATGCACTTAGCGCATTGAATAACGGAAAGGTTGTCATTTTTGGCGGCGGACTTGGTATTCCGTTTGTTTCCACAGATACAGCCGCGGTGGTTAGAGCCGCTGAAATAGGCGCAGACGTTGTATTGATGGCAAAAAATATCGATGCAATTTATACTGCCGACCCAAGAAAGGATCCTACTGCTGAAAAAATTTCAGAGATTACATATAAGGAAATTTTGGCAAGAGGACTTCAAGCAATGGACTCTACGGCAACCTCGTTTGCTATGGACAACAAGATTTCAATTCACGTTTTCGGTCTTAACGAATGTGAAAATATTTACAAGGTAATAATGGGTGCTGAAATGGGCACTATCGTAAAAGGAGAATAATTATGAAGCTTGATACTAAAGAATTTGAAGCAAAAATGAAAAAATCAATCGAGGCTTACAAAAATGAGCTCGATACTGTAAGAGCAGGACGCGCTAACCCTAACGTTTTGTCAAAGGTTAACGTTGATTATTACGGCTCGCCAACACCTGTTAACCAAATCGGCTCTGTATCTATTCCCGATGCAAGAACAATTGTTATCCAACCGTGGGACGCAACAACCTTAAAGGGCATTGAAAAGGCTATTTTGGCTTCCGACATCGGAATTACACCTGCCAACGACGGTAAGGTTATTCGCCTTGTTTTCCCACAACTCACAGAGGAGCGCAGAAAAGAGCTCAAAAAGCAGGTTTCTAAGCTTGGTGAGGATGCAAAGGTAGCAATTCGTAACATCAGACGTGATGCTATGGATAAGTCCAAGGATATGAAGAAGAATTCTGAAATGACTGAGGACGAGCAAAAGATTTCTGACAAGAACGTTCAGGATTTAACTGATAAGTTTATTAAGGAAATCGACGTTATTACCGCTGCAAAAGAAAAGGAAATAATGGAAATATAATTAAACAGGGCTAACTAATAGAAATTAGGTAGCCCTAATTTCAATAATTTAAGGTGGCTTATGTTATCTAAAAGAAATAAGATTACTAAGGTTGACGACAAGCTAAAGCATATTGCTTTCATTATGGACGGCAACGGCAGATGGGCGAAAAAACGCTTAGCTCCGCGCTCTCTCGGACATAAATACGGAGCATCAGCATTTAAGCGCGTTGTAAAATATTGCTTTGAGCTTGGAATAAAAATTGTTACAACCTATGCATTTTCTACTGAGAATTGGTCAAGACCTAAGGATGAGGTCGATTCTATAATCGAGCTTCTTCACGCATATACCTCAGAGGTTATCGAGGATGGAAGAATTAGAATTCGCTTTATCGGTGAGCGCAAGAACCTTTCCAAGGAGCTGGTAGAGGTAATGGAAAATGCAGAAAACGTAACTAAGGACAGGGAATATCAGCTTAATATCGCCTTTAACTACGGTGGCAGAAGCGAGATAGTAAACGCCTGCAACCGTCTTATTTCCGCGGGGAAAACAGAGGTTACCGAAAACGACATTTCAAGTAATTTATATACGAGCGGCTTGCCCGACCCCGATTTAATTATCAGAACCGCGGGCGAGGTTAGAATGTCTAACTTCCTTCTTTGGCAGCTTGCATATTCAGAGTTTTATTTTACAGACGTTTTGTGGCCCGACTTTGATAAAAAGCATCTTCTTATGGCTATTGACAGCTTCTATAAGCGCGAAAGAAGATATGGCGGCATAAACGAAAATAAGGAGAAGAAATGAAAAAGAGAATTATAACAGGAATAGTTGCTCTTATGATATTTCTGCCATTATGTATTTTCTCAAAATACGTTATTTTCCCAATAGCTATGGGAATTTTGGCAGCAATTGGTGTTTATGAGCTAGCAAAATGTATGGGTGTGCAGAAAAAATTCGCCCTTACTATACCGCTATATTTAGTTGCTTTTGCTTTACCTATTTTGAGATTTTTCCTCAGTGGTAAATCTAAGCCTAATTCCGTGTTTATGCTTTTTGCTATGGCGAGTACGTTCGTTTTGCTTGTTTACGCAATTTCTTACGTTACCTACACAAAGAATAAATATAAGCTTAGTGACGTTTTAACGTTTTTTGCACTATCCGTTTACGTCATCGGTTGCTTTAGCGCGGTTGTAGTTGTAAGATATACCGAGCTTGTGCCAAATCAAGGCGCATTTATGTACCCGATTATATTTATTTCGGCTTGGGTCTGCGATACTTTTGCATACTTTACGGGCAGATTTTTCGGCAAGCATAAGCTTATTCCCGAAATTAGCCCGAAGAAAACTATTGAGGGTGCAATTGGCGGCGTTGTATTTACGCTTATAGCTATGATTGGCTATTGGGCAATAATTAAATTCGTACCGTTCTTTAATTATGACGGAATTTCACTTGTACAAATTTGCATTCTCGGCTTGATTTTACCAATTGTTACGCAAACGGGCGATTTGCTTGCGTCTTGCATCAAAAGACAGTACGACATTAAGGACTTCGGCAACGTTTTCCCGGGACACGGCGGTGTGCTTGACAGATTTGACAGTCCGATGCTTGCCGCGCCTGCAATTTGCATAATTAACGCAATAATTGCTTTATTTTGATAAATAATATGAATATGAACGATAAATCTATTGCTATTCTTGGCTCGACAGGCTCGGTTGGAAAGCAAAGCGTTGAGGTTGCCGTTTCACTCGGCTTAAAGGTTGATTTGCTCACTGCTTCATCATCAGTTGATGAAATTGAATCACAAGCAAGGCTTCTTAAACCTACCGCTTGCGTGCTAACAAACGAAAGCAGCGCGCTCGCCTTGAAGGAAAGGCTCAAAGACACAGACATTAAGGTTTACGGTGGCGAAAATAGCGCAATCAGTGCTATCGAAGAAAGCCGTGCGAGTGTTGCTGTTAACGCGGTAAGCGGTTTTTCGGGTCTTGCTCCTGCAATTGCCTCTGCAAATAGCGGCAAAAGAATTGCAATGTCCAATAAAGAAGCCATCGTTATCGCTTATAAATTTCTAAAAGAAGCAATTGACAAAAATAATGCGGAGCTTGTTCCTGTCGATAGCGAGCACAGTGCTATTTTTCAATGCTTACAGGGAAATTGCGGTAACAAAATAAAAAGAATTTTGCTCACCTCATCGGGCGGTCCATTCAGAAATAAGGAGCTTTTCGAGCTTGATAGCATTACCGCGAAGGATGCTTTGGCGCATCCAACGTGGAAAATGGGTGCAAAAATCACCGTTGACAGTGCTTCGCTTATGAATAAAGGGTTTGAGGTTATTGAAGCGGTCAGACTTTTCGGAGTTACACCCGAGCAGGTTAAGGTTGTTGTGCATCCTCAAAGTATAATGCACTCCGCAGTTGAATATGATGATAATAGCGTAATCGCGCAAATGGGTGCGCCTGATATGCGAACATGTATTCAATATGCAATTACTTACCCAAATAGATGCCCGTCGCTTGCTAAGCCGCTTGATTTTGCTTCAATTGGGTCGCTAACCTTTGAGGAGCCAAACACGAAAACCTTCAAGCTTTTACCACTTGCTTACTATGCAATAAAAGAGGATGGAATTATTCCGTCAGTGCTTAACGCTGTTGACGAGGTTGCGGTTTCTTCGTTTCTAAGGGATGAAATTGGATTTACAAAAAT
>JBGVIN010000109.1:0-19374 GCA_045123255.1 Eubacteriales bacterium | reverse complement strand
TCCTGAAATTGAGGATATGACGCTTGGCGAGCCGGAAATGGTGAAGGGCGCGGGTGGATACGGAGTTAAGCTTCGTGCCTCGGCACCGTCAATTCACTTAATACGCGCGGAAATAAACACGGAAATCAGTCCGATAGTTGGTTCCGGTGAGCAAGGCGAGGAAATTGTTTCGAGTATGCTAAACGAGTACGAAAACGATCCAAAGCACCTTTGGGAATCAAATATGCTCGGCAAGTCACTATACGAGCTTGTAAACGATAGCCTACACGCAAAGCTTGAGCATATTTCAGAGGACTCACAAAAGAAGCTTTCAAGCACGCTATCAAGGGTTATCAATGAGGGCGCAAACGGTTTAATTTGCATTTTGCTTTGAAATATAGAACGTGCTTTTTGTAAAATTTTGTCAAAATTTGTATAATTATATGTTCATATGCTAATTCGTTCACATATAATTTATAAAAAAATAGCCGATTTTTTAATAAAATCGGCTTTTTTTATTCGCATTCAGAATACTCTGTGATTTTGAATTTGAAGGCTGTGATGATTTTTACGACTATTGATTATTTTTGCGCTGATTATCAAAAGAATTTTCTTTTAACAAATTCGTTTGCCAAGGCTAAGCTGCCCTCGCTGTTTGGATGACCGCCATAGCGTGCGCGATGCTCATTTGGTGCTTCAAGCCCCCAGATGGAAACGGTATCAAACACCTCAACCTCTTTTGATAGCACGCTTTCGATATACTCGTTAACATCCTTCCAAATTATCGTTTTTTCCTCGTTGTAATCAAACGGTGGAACGGTAAAAAGAATTACTCTTACGTTGTTTTTCTTCAAAATTTCTACCGTTTTAGTAATGTTATCCTTAATCTTATCTGCTTTATATCCTTGGCAAATATCGTTAACTCCTGCACACAGGGTGACAATATCAAGGTGCTTTGCGCGTTCGAGCCATATTCCGTCACTTGCAATATCGTCGGCTCTGCCAAAGCCAATTCCTAAGTTATAGTATGAATTTTCCTCTCCCGACATTTCAGCAATTTTGGCGTTCCACCACTCGTATGAGTTTTTTGGCGTGCCTATTCCCTCGGTAATAGAGTCACCAAGGAAGCCGATTTTACTCTCAACCTCACGCTTAACTCCTATCATATTTGATAGCGGAGTGTGGTTAGATTCAACCCATTTTCCGTCAACTAAGCGGTATGCAGGTATCCATAATTCTTCGAAATACGGCATTTTGCCGTCGCCAAAAAAGTCCATTTCAAGGCAAATATAGTCGTCTTTTTCGGCGTTTATTACTATTCCGTCGGTGTAAATTTCACCGTCAACGTCGATTTCCTTAGATATTTTTCCACCGAAGGTAAGCTGATATTCACGTATGATTTTAGGGTTTGAAAAATCACGGGTTTTGCTCTCAACCACGAGTGCCTTCAAGCTCAAAATTTCCCATTTGTCGCACTTCAAGTTAGCGCGCGAACGGCTGCCGTCGGCAAAGGTTGAGTAAATTACGTTAGAATACACGAAGGAATATTCAAATTTACCGCCGTTTTTCACCCTATAAAAGCTACGCGAGATACATTTTTCCGCGCTTAAAAAGTATGATTGATTGCTTGACGGCGCAAGTGAATTTGAAACGTAAGTATCAAAATAATTCATTTTTTCTTCCTTAAATAATATTTGTTTA
This sequence comes from Eubacteriales bacterium, assembly GCA_045123255.1. Taxonomy (GTDB): domain Bacteria; phylum Bacillota; class Clostridia; order Oscillospirales; family CAG-272; genus RGIG2000. The sequence goes on along the minus strand of JBGVIN010000109.1, from coordinate 17,694 downwards.
CATAACTATTTTACTTTAATTTGACATTTTTGTCAAGGACAAACGACCAAAAAGCGGTTCGCTTTTGATGATTCGTTGTCTTTATTTTAGCGGCGTTTTTGAACAATACGTAATAATTATCGCCCGAAAAATCAAAAAAGAGCCTCCGAAGAAGCTCTTTTTTTATAATTAGTAAACTAATTAAGCAAGGATTTCAGATACTGTACCTGAACCAACTGTTCTACCACCCTCACGAATAGCGAAACGGAGTTGCTTTTCGATAGCGATAGGTGTGATAAGCTCAACAGTCATAGTAACGTTGTCACCAGGCTTAGCCATGTCAACGTCTTCTGGAAGGTTGATGATACCTGTAACGTCAGTTGTTCTGATATAGAATTGTGGTCTGTAGTTTGAGAAGAATGGCTTTGAACGGCCGCCTTCCTTTTCAGTAAGAACGTAAACTTGACCTACAAACTTTGTGTGGGGCTTGATGGAGCCGGGCTTACAAAGAACCTGACCTCTTTCGATGTCGTTCTTAGCTACACCACGGAGAAGAAGACCAACGTTATCACCAGCTTCAGCGCTGTCCATAAGCTTATGGAACATTTCGATACCTGTAATAACAGTCTTTCTTGACTCGTCTGTAAGACCAACGATTTCAACTTCGTCAGCCATCTTAACTGTACCACGCTCTACTCTACCTGTAGCAACTGTACCACGGCCAGAGATTGAGAATACGTCCTCAACTGGGAGAAGGAATGGCATGTCAGCCTTTCTGTCAGGAGTTGGGATGTAGTTGTCAACAGCGTCCATAAGCTCGAGAATGCAAGCATACTCAGGAGCAGATGTGTCGTTGCTTGTGCTCATAAGAGCGTTTCTTGCTGAACCACGAATGATCGGAATGTCGTCGCCCGGGAATTCATACTCAGAAAGAAGGTCACGAATTTCCATCTCAACGAGGTCGAGAAGCTCAGGGTCGTCAACGTCATCACACTTGTTGATGAATACGCAGAGAGCAGGAACGCCTACCTGACGAGCGAGAAGGATGTGTTCACGAGTTTGAGCCATAGGGCCGTCTGTACCAGCAACAACGAGGATAGCGCCGTCCATCTGAGCAGCACCAGTGATCATGTTCTTAACGTAGTCAGCGTGGCCTGGGCAGTCAACGTGAGCGTAGTGACGGTTAGCTGTCTCGTACTCAACGTGACGGGAGTTGATTGTGATACCTCTTGCTCTTTCCTCAGGGCAGTTGTCGATTTGTGAGTAGTCCATGAACTCAGCGCCGCCGTTCAAAGAAAGTGTCTTTGTGATAGCAGCTGTAAGTGTTGTCTTACCGTGGTCAACGTGACCGATAGTACCAATGTTAACGTGGGGTTTTGTTCTTTCAAATTTCTGCTTAGCCATTTGAATTTTCCTCCAAAAATTTATTTTTTTATTTTTTGTTTTTATGACAAGGTCCTCAAACCGAAATACTCGGTTTGGGGATTCTCTTGGTTAACTAAAATTAGTTGTTCTTTCCGCGAGCAGCCATAATTTGCTCTTGGATGTTCTTTGGAACCTCAGCGAAGTGGTCAGGCTCCATTGAATAGTTACCTCTACCTTGAGTTGTTGAACGGAGTGTTGTAGCATAACCGAACATCTCAGCGAGAGGAACCATAGCGGTGATTTGTTGTGCACCGGCTACAGGGTCCATGGACTGAATTTGTCCACGGCGTGAGTTAAGGCTACCGATTACGTCGCCCATGTAATCGTCAGGAGTTACAACAACAACCTTAACGATAGGCTCTGTAAGAACAGGGTCTGCCTTTCTCATAGCTTCCTTGAATGCCATTGAAGCGGCAATCTTGAACGCCATTTCAGATGAGTCAACCTCGTGGTATGAACCGTCATAAAGTGTAACCTTGAAGTCTACTACTTGGTAGCCTGCAAGAACACCTGTTTGTGAAGCAGCTTGGATACCTGCATCAACGCATGGGATGTATTCCTTCGGAATAGCACCACCAACAACCTTGTTGATGAATTCGTAACCCTTGCCCGGCTCGTTTGGTTCCATAATGATCTTAACGTGACCGTATTGACCCTTACCACCTGACTGACGAGCATACTTGTGGTCAACGTTTGCTTCTCTGCGGATTGTTTCCTTATAAGCAACCTGTGGCTTACCTACGTTAGCCTCAACCTTAAATTCACGGAGCAAACGGTCAACGATAATTTCAAGGTGAAGCTCACCCATACCAGCGATGATAGTTTGTCCTGTTTCTTCGTCGGTGTATGTCTTAAACGTTGGGTCTTCCTCAGCAAGCTTTGCAAGTGCAATACCCATCTTTTCTTGACCGGCCTTTGTCTTTGGCTCAACGGCAACTGAGATAACAGGCTCTGGGAATTCCATTGATTCAAGAATGATTGGATACTTTTCGTCACAGAATGTGTCACCTGTAGTTGTATTCTTAACGCCTACAACTGCGGCAATATCACCTGCGTAGCAAATGTCGATATCTTTTCTGTCGTTTGCGTGCATTTGGAGGATACGTCCGAATCTTTCGTTCTTATCCTTGCAGGAGTTATACACGCTTGTACCTGCTTGTACAGAACCTGAATATACGCGGAAGAAGCAGAGCTTTCCTACGAATGGGTCTGTCATAATCTTGAATGCAAGTGCAGAGAATGGCTCTGTATCGCTTGCGTGACGCTCGTCAGCATCACCTGTATCAGGGTTAACACCCTTAATAGCAGGAATGTCTGTTGGAGCAGGCATATATTCGATAACTGCATCAAGAAGCTTTTGAACGCCCTTGTTTCTGTATGATGTTCCACATACAACAGGAACGATTTGGTTTGCGATAACTGCCTTACGGAGTGCAACCTTAAGCTCTTCATTAGATGGCTCCTCGCCCTCAAGGTACATCATCATAAGGTCATCGTCTGTTTCGCAGATGGATTCAACGAGATTTGCTCTGTACTCCTCTGCCTTTGCTTGAAGCTCAGCAGGAATTTCTTCAACTCTCATATCCTTACCAAGCTCATCGTAGTATACGTCAGCCTTCATTTCAAAAAGGTCGATAATACCACGGAACGTGTCCTCAGAGCCGATTGGCAACTGAATCGGAACAGCGTTTGCATGTAAGCGCTCCTTCATCATACCTACAACGCGGTAGAAGTCTGCGCCCATAATGTCCATTTTGTTTACGTATGCCATACGTGGTACGCCATACTCGTCAGCCTGTCTCCATACTGTTTCAGACTGAGGTTCTACGCCACCCTTAGCACAGAATACTGTAACTGAACCGTCAAGTACACGAAGTGAACGCTGTACTTCTACAGTAAAGTCAACGTGACCTGGGGTGTCGATAATATTGATACGTGTAGCAGGGAACTGATTAGCTGAACCTGACCAGAAGCAAGTTGTAGCAGCTGAGGTAATTGTAATACCTCTTTCCTGCTCCTGCTCCATCCAGTCCATCGTTGCAGAACCCTCGTGAGTTTCACCTATCTTATGTGTCTTACCTGTGTAAAACAAAATACGCTCTGTAGTAGTGGTCTTACCTGCGTCAATGTGCGCCATAATACCAATATTACGGGTATTTTCAAGTGAATATTCTCTTGGCATCTGTGTTTTCCTTTCAAATAGTATGGGTGACTATTAATATCTGTAATGTGCGAAAGCCTTGTTAGCTTCAGCCATTCTGTGTGTTTCTTCTTTCTTCTTGTAAGCTCCGCCCATGCTGTTCTTAGCATCAAGGATTTCGCCTGCAAGTCTTTCAGCCATTGTCTTTTCGCCACGGTTTCTTGAATAAACGGTTATCCAACGAAGACCGAGTGTTTGTCTTCTTTCTGCTCTTACTTCCATTGGTACTTGGTAGTTAGAACCGCCTACACGGCGAGCCTTAACCTCCAAAACCGGCATTACGTTTTCAAGAGCTGCCACAAACGCGTCAAGACCGTTTTCGCCTGTCTTTTCTTCAACGAGCTTAAATGCATCGTAAACAATCTTTTGAGCAACACCCTTCTTACCATCGAGCATGATGTTATTGATGAGCTTTGTTACGAGCTTTGAGCCGTAAAGTGGATCTGGCAATACATCTCTTTTGGAAATTTGACCTCTTCTTGGCACTTTTCTTCCCTCCTTCATTAATTATATGATATCATTGGTACTCGAAAGAAATTCTCCCGTCGTGTCCTTTACAAGTGTCTCTGACAAATAAACATTTATTTCAGCTACAAAGTTAGGAACTACGATAAAAATTACTTTTATGTTACCTTGTGCAAGAATTATTTCTTCTTTGCACGCTTTGCGCCGTACTTAGAACGGCTTTGGTTACGGTTTGCAACACCTTGTGCGTCAAGCGTACCACGGATAATGTGATAACGGCAACCAGGCAAGTCACGAACTCTTCCTCCACGAATAAGAACAACTGAGTGCTCTTGGAGATTGTGTCCGATACCAGGAATGTATGATGTTACTTCCATACCGTTTGTAAGCTTAACTCTTGCGATCTTACGGAGAGCTGAGTTTGGCTTCTTTGGTGTGGTTGTTGTAACCTTCGTACATACGCCTCTCTTTTGCGGAGCGCTTTGATCGATTGACTTGTTCTTCAATGTGTTAAAGCCTGTTTGAAGAACCGGGGCAACTGACTTGTAAGTCTTGCTTGTTCTACCCTGTCTAACGAGCTGATTAAAGGTTGGCATTTCGTTCCTCCTTCTTTATAGAATAAATGTTTATACGTCGAGCAGCTTGGCACGATGTATGATGCGCACAAACGCATTTGGGCATAGTTATAGCTTGATTGCGTTCGCACACAGTTGTATTATAACATCTGAGTATCTCGTTGTCAAGAAATTGATTTCTCGGTGAAAAATTTCTACCTTTTGCACAAAACAAACACTAAACTCGTACTATTTTTTGAGCATTTTTTGTCAATTCTATATAAAAATCATCATTTTTTAATAAAATATACGCGTAAATATTAAAAAAGCATCGGCAAAATGCACGCAAATGCACCGCCGATGCGTTATTTATCAATATTGCTTTGTAAAATCATCCTTCACAGGCTTTTTGCGCGAACGGTTAACTATGTTAAGTATATCGTCGATTTCAAGGTCTACCTCGTCCGACGAGTAGGTTGAGGTCGGCTTCTTTTCAACAGGCTTAATCTGAACGCTTTCGCCGTTTTCCTCGTCGATCTTTATTCTTATCGGAGAAATATTTATTTCACCGTTGTCCTCGAAGGTTTTAACCGGCTTCTTTCTGTCAAAGCCCGTTGCGATAATGGTAACTCTAACCTTATCCTCAAAGGATTCGTCAATGCTAAAGCCCCAAATTATATTAGCATTAGCCGATGCCGCCTCGGCAACTATGCTTGCCGCCTCATCGGTTTCATCAAGTGCAACGTCTCTGCCGATAGTGAAATTAAGAAGCACGCCTGTTGCGCCCTCGATTGAGGTTTCAAGAAGCGGACTTGCAATTGCCTTTTTGGTTGCCTCGATAGTTTTGTTTTCACCCGTTGCTTCGCCTATACCCATATGTGCAAGGCCTGCATTTCTCATAACCGAGCAAATGTCCGCGAAGTCAAGGTTGATATATCCTGCAAAATTTATCGTATCGGAAATGCTTTGAACGCCGTATCTTAAAATATCGTCAACTATTTCAAACGCATTAACGAGTGTGATTTTCTCGGTCGAAATCTCCTTCAATCTTTCATTAGGAATAATAACAAGGGAGTCAACGTGCTTTGAAATTTCGGAAATGCCGCGCTCCGCCTGTGCCATTCTCCTCGGTCCCTCAAACTTAAACGGCTTTGTGACGATAGCAACTGTCAAAACGCCCATTTCCTTGGCAATTTTCGCAACGATAGGTGCAGCGCCCGTGCCTGTGCCGCCACCCATGCCCGTGGCGATAAAGACCATATCCGCGCCCTCGATTGCAGCCTTGATTTCCTCAATGCTTTCCTCTGCGGCAAGTGCGCCCTTTTGCGGGTCTGCGCCTGCGCCGTTGCCCTTGGTTGTATTCTCACCAATGCAGATTTGTCTGGTTGCAGAGCATCTGCCAAGTGCTTGTCTGTCTGTATTTACGGCGATAAATTCAACGCCCTTTATATTTGAAGCTATCATGCGGTTAAGCGCATTATTTCCGCCACCGCCAACGCCGAAAACTCTTATATCAACGCCCGATTGAACCTCGTTGTCAAGCTCAAAAAAAGCCATAGTTCCTCCTTTTGTCAGCAAGCGCACCTGCTAACAATGATAATAAATAATAGTTATACATTATAATGATACACTATTTTTTGCAGGTTTTCAAGTGGTTTTATCATTATTTTTATTTATTTATTGACAAGTTTATTCCAAGAAGGTATAATATTATTATCGAATTTTTTTGGAGGACACCGTGCATAAATTTTCCAAGCTACGTATATTGAAGGCGTTATATGCCCTTCTTTCCCTTTGCGGATCATTTTTATTTGCCGCTATATTATCTTCTCTTGTAGTTTTCGACACTCTTAGCGGTTTTTTCACCTACGCGTTAGTTCCGATCATAGCCTGTGAGATTTTATTAGTTGCGCTTACGTTCGTATTTAAGCTTCACAGCGCATCGCTTAAAAACGTAAGCATTAACGAAATTGTTAAGGTTGGTTTAATCTCGGCAGCATTGCTTATTACAAGCGTATTAGCTCTTCTTATCTCTTCCGATTTTAAGGAATGCTGGGGTTGGGCACTTATGCTCACAGCTATTTTCTTTGTGCTTTCGTCATTGGCAATTTCACTTATCAGGCTTCTCTTGTTTATAAAATTTAAGCTGAGCAACACAAAAAGCGAGGAAAGACCAAACGTGCTTATCATCGGTGCAGGCTCGGCTGGAACGATGATTTTACGTGAAATTCAGTCATCTGACAAAATAAATTATCGTGCGGTCGGCTTCATCGACAACGACCCAAGAAAAATGCACTCGTCTATTTTAGGCGTGCGCGTGCTCGGCACGACGGATGAAATAGAAAAAATCGCACAAAAATATGACGTTAATTTAATTATTATTGCTATTCCAAGTGCCAGCGCAAAGGTGATTAAAGAAATTTCATCTAAATGTGTTAACACAAAATGCGAGGTTAAAACCCTGCCGGGTATTTATCAGCTCGTTGACGGTCAAGTGTCCGTTTCCAAGCTTCGTAACGTAGACGTAAACGACCTTCTTGGCAGAGATCCCGTACATACTAACCTTGACGAAATTATAGGATATATCGAAAACAAGGTTGTGCTTGTTACGGGTGGTGGCGGCTCAATCGGAAGTGAGCTTTGCAGACAAATTGCAAACCACAATCCCAAGCAGCTCATCATTCTTGATATTTATGAAAATAACGCATACGATATTGAGCAGGAATTGAAGCGTAAGCTACCTAACCTCAATCTACTTACTCTTATCGCATCCGTTCGTGACAGTAAAAAAATGAACGACGTGTTCTCTAAATACCGTCCTAACATAGTTTTCCACGCAGCAGCACACAAGCACGTTCCACTTATGGAAACTTCACCTAACGAGGCGGTTAAAAACAACGTTATCGGCACTTACAAGGTTGTTAAGGCTGCTGACAAATACGGCGTTGAAAAATTCGTTCAAATTTCAACTGACAAGGCGGTTAACCCAACCAACATTATGGGTGCAACCAAGAGAATTTGCGAAATGATTATTCAAGCGTACGCAAAGCGCTCAAATACCTGCTTTGTTGCGGTTCGCTTTGGCAACGTGCTTGGCTCAAACGGAAGCGTTATTCCGCTTTTCAAAAAGCAAATTGCCGAGGGCGGCCCTGTTACACTTACCCACCCCGATATTATAAGATACTTTATGACCATTCCCGAAGCGGTTAGCCTTGTTTTACAAGCGGGCGCAAGTGCAAGTGGCGGCGAAATTTTCGTGCTTGATATGGGCGAGCAGGTTAAAATTTACGACCTTGCAGTTAACCTTATTAAGCTTTCGGGCTATGAGCCTTTTAAGGACATTGATATTAAAATTACGGGTCTTCGCCCAGGCGAGAAGCTCTACGAGGAGCGACTTATGGCTGAGGAAGGACTGACCAAAACCGCAAACGATAAAATCAGCATCGGCAAGCCGCTCGACATTGACGAGGACAAGCTTTTTGCCACACTTGATAAGCTTTACGTTGAGGCATACAAGGAAAGCGGCGAAATGAAGGAGCTTGTAAAGGAGCTTGTGCCTACGTATCAAATTGACAAAAGATAATAATTCAAAGGAGCAACCGAGGTTGCTCCTTTTTTGGTTTTTGGGGTGGGTTATTTGATTATCGCCTTGGAGCGCACGAAGTTGAGTACGTTTTGACCCATTAGGTAGCTTGCTATCGCTTGGGGTGGGTTTTTGGATTTAAGCGATTTGATTTTTTCCTCGACTGTACCGTCGCCGCTCATTTTTTCAGCCTCGGCGGTGTACGCATCCTCTACGTCCTTTGGAGTTGGCATAAGTCCTTCCTTGATTGCAATTTCCTGCAATGCAAGTGAGAAAATAATTTCGCGCTTTATATTCAAGCGAACGTTTTCCTTGTATGCATCAAGTGATGGCATACCGCTGTACATAAGGAGTGTATCAACGTCAATGCCGTAATTTTTTGCGGCGTTTTCAAGGTTTTTAACCTCATTTTCAAGCGCACCGTCTATCATTGAATTTGGAATATTTGCGTAGGAATCCTCGCAGATTTTTTCAAAAAGCTCGCCGCTAAGTGCATTTTCCGCCTCATCCTCTTTTTTCTTTTGGAGCTCACTCCTTTTAAGCTCTAAGTAATCGGGAACGGTAGTGCAAGCACCGCTTGAAATTTCCTTGACCGTTGTATCGTCAAGCACGGGGATTTTTTCCTCTTGTACTGCGTGGAGCTTTATCTTAAAGGTTGCATCCTTGTCCGCAAGCTCAGGAGTGTATGCCTCGGGGAATTTAACAAAAACCTCTGTTTCCTCGCCTGCACTCTTGCCGACAAGCTGCTCCTCAAAGCCCGGAATAAACATACCCGAGCCGAGCTTTAACGAATATTTTTCTGCCTTGCCGCCGTCGAAGGGGGCGCCGTCGACAAATCCCTCAAAGTCGATAACAACCGTGTCGCCAAGCTCAGCAGGTGTGCTTTTTGCAATAATCTGCTTTTTGGAATTTAGTTCCGTTTTCACAAGCGAGTTTACCTCGTCGCTTGTGACGTCCGTTTTTTGCTTTGTTACCTCAACGCCGATATATTTTCCGAGGTGGAGCTTCGGCACGATATCAAAGGTGATTACAATTACTGCATCCTTTCCGCTTTCCAGCTCGCCCTTAACCTCAATTTTGGGGTAGCTAACAGGCTGAAGGCGGTTCATTGTAACCGCGTTATAGTGTGCGTCGCTTGCAAGCATCTCTTTTGCCGCATCGTATATTTCAGTCTTGCGCTCGGAAATCATTTTTTCCTTTTCCTTGCTTGAAGCCTCCTTGCCCTCGTTTTCCTTTTTGAAAATAGCTGACGCTGCACTGTCTATTGCTTCGTCAACTCGTTTAGCTTCAATTTCTGATGTGACAACAGCCATATTTTCGTTTATAATTTCAATTTTTACGTTCACTTTCGTTCTCCTAATATTTCCTTTGCTCTTTTGATAAGAGCATTTTTTTCGTTTTCCGTTTTTTCCTCAATAACCTCGTTAAGAAGTGAATTAAGCGTTTCGCCTATTTTTTTGCCCTGTGCGCCAAGCTCCATTATTTCCTTGCCGCCGATTTTGAGCGATGCAAGGGTAAAGCAATTTTCACTTACTATATCGCGCGCCATTTCTTCCATTTTATCAAGCTTGTCAGTCCAAAAATGAGCGGGATTTTGCGCAAGATTGTCTGCTCTTTTAACCTTCAAAAGGTCAAAAAAGGTGTCCGCACCAAGCCTGTTTATACGCTTCTTTATGAAAATTTTATCAAGCTCGATTGGCGTATCGTGAATTTTCACAAGCTCAAGGACACGTTCCTTGGTGAAGTTATCATATTTATATTTATTTAGAAATTCGCGCGCTATTTCCACGCTCACACCTGCGTGACCGTAAAAATGACCTACTCCGTCCTCGTCCATTGTGAATTTAGACGGCTTGCCCGTATCGTGAAGAAGCATTGTTAAGCGAAGATGCGCTATCGGCTCAATATTTTCAACCGCGCGCACGGTATGCTCCCAAACGTCGTAAATATGATATTTGGTTCTTTGTAAAAAGCCGTGCATTTCTTTAATCACAGGCAATATAACCTCAAAAACCTCGCGACAGGAGCGAAGCACTCCGCCAACGTTTTTGCCAACGAGAAGCTTGTTTAATTCCGCGCTTATTCTCTCGCCCGAAATATTGTGAAGCAGCGGCGCGCATTTTATCATAGCCGCCTTCGTTTCTTTTTCAATCTCAAAGCCGAGGGTTGATGCAAAGCGCATAGCCCGCAAAATCCTTAGTGCGTCCTCACGAAAACGGTTTTCAGCCACGCCGATTGCGCGAACAACTCCGTTTTTTATATCGTCAAGTCCGCCGAATAAGTCCTTTATTCCCTCTCTTTCGTTATAAACCAGTGCGTTCATTGTAAAATCGCGTCGGGAAAGGTCGAAATCGAGATTCTTTGTAAATTCCACCGTTTCGGGATGACGGTTGTCCTTATATTCACCCTCTATACGGTAGGTTGTAATTTCAACAGGCTCTTTTTCGTAAACAAAGGTTAGCGTGCCGTGCTTTATGCCTGTTTCCACAATTTGGTAGCCCGAAAAAACGTCCTTCATTTGCTCGGGAGTGGCACTTGTAGTTATATCGAAATCGTGTGGGGAAACACCCATAACCATATCGCGCACACAGCCGCCGACCAAGTAAGCTTCGTAGCCGTTTTTATGCAAAAGGTCAAGCGCTGCTTTCGCCCCCTTACTTATTTCAAGCATTTCCCTTCTCCCTTCCTACCAATTATCGTGGCAAAAGTATATTCCGTGCTTATTTGCACATTTCTAAAAATTGTTCCTTATCTATAATTTTAACTCCGAGTGCTTGTGCCTTGGTAAGCTTTGAGCCTGCCGCCTCACCTGCCAAAACGTAGCTTGTTTTCGAGGAAACGGAGCTTGACACCTTGCCACCGCGCGCTTTTATCATTTCAGCCGCCTCGTCGCGCGTCATATTTTCAAGCGTACCCGTTAATACGAAGGTTAAGCCCTCAAATTCGTTTGAAAGATCCTTTATTTCCTCGCTCGTTTTTACGCCTGCATTTTTAAGTCGCTCAACTATATATTTCGTTTCCGAGCGAGCAAAGAAATCAACAACGCTTTTCGCCATAACGTCGCCAAAGTCGCCTATTTCCTTTATTTCATCCTCACTTGCGGTGAAAAGCGCGTCTATTGAGCCGAATTTAGACGCAAGCTCACTTGATGCAACCTCACCGATATGACGAATACCAAGCGCGTAAACGAGCCTTGCAAGTCCCATTTGCTTCGAGGCTTCAACCGAGCTTATAAAGTTTTGCGCGCTCTTTTCGCCCATTCTATCAAGGCGTGCAATATCGTCCTTAGTTAGATAGTATAAATCGGACGGATCGGAAATTAGTTGATTTTCAAGGAGTGCTTTTACAAGCTTGAAGCCAACACCCTCAATATTCATCGCCTTTTTAGATGCAAAGTGGGTGATGTTTCTTTCAAGCTGTGCAGGACAGGACGGATTTGTGCATCTGAGCGCACCCAAGGTAAAGTCCTCTCCGTCATCGATAAAGTCGTCCGCATCGTCGTAGGTGAGCGCACCGCCGCACGACGGACATTTATTTGGCATTTCGTACGGAAGCTCGTTTCCTGTGCGTGCTTCCTTAACGCTGCCCACGACCTCGGGAATAATATCGCCTGCCTTTTGAACTATTACCGTATCGCCTATGCGAATATCCTTTTCCTTAATTATATCTATATTGTGTAGCGTTGCGCGCGAAACGACCGTTCCCGCAAGCTTCACGGGTTCGAGAACCGCGTTAGGAGTTAACACGCCCGTTCTGCCTATTTGAACCTCAATATCAAGAAGCTTCGTTTTCTTTTGCTCGGGTGGGAATTTATATGCAACCGCCCATTTCGGTGTTGACGTGCCCTCGCCAAGCTCTCTTCTCTTTTCAAGAGAGTTAACCTTAATTACCGTTCCGTCTATATCGTAGTCAAGGCTCGGGCGGCTCTTGCCTAGTTCAATAACCGCATTTACAATTTCGTCCTCGCTTGAGCCTACGTAAAGAAGTGGAATTGTCTTAAAGCCAAGCTCCTTTATTTCCTCAATTGTTTCCTTGTGCGTTTCGGCGCTTGTTTCTCCTGCCTGAAAATTAAAAACGAAGATATCAAGACCGCGCTTTGCGGTTTCCTTAGAGTCAAGACAGCGAAGCGAGCCTGCCGCCGCATTTCTCGGATTTGCCCAAAGGCTTTCGCCGTTTTCTTCCTTTTCACGGTTTAGCTTTTCAAATGATTTGTGCGGCATATAAACCTCACCGCGCACGGTAACCGATGAAGCCTTGTTTAACGTTAAGGGGACTGTACGAATTGTTTTTACGTTTGCGGTAACGTCCTCGCCAACGCTTCCGTCACCACGCGTAGCTCCAACTGTAAGCTCACCGTTTTCATATTTTAACGAAACAGAAAGACCGTCGATTTTGGGTTCAACGGAAAATTCCGTGTCCTCTCCAACCTCGTTTTTGACGCGGCGAATAAAGTCGCGAAGCTCCTCAAAGCTAAATACGTCAGTAAGCGACGCCATTTTGACCTCGTGCTTAACCTTTTCAAACTTATCAAGCGCGCGTCCGCCTACCCTGCCTGTCGGTGAGGTCGGACTGTAAAATTCAGGGTGTGCCTCTTCAAGCGATTTTAATTCCTCAAACATTTTATCGTACTCGAAATCTGAAATTTCGGGTGCATCGTTTTCGTAATACCTTTTAGAGTGATACGTAATAAGCTTTCTTAAATTTTCAATTCTCTCTTGAATATTCATATATACCTCTTAGGTTATCAATATAGGGTTAGTATAACATATTTTAAGCCGAAATTCAAGGTTGGGAGCAAGTATTCATCGCATTATTTTTCAATTTTTGTTTCCTTGCGACACCCTTTTCTGTAAATTTGTGTCGCTTTGTCACATATTGGCTTTTTTGGTCGAGATGTTTTCGTTGAAATGGTAATTTTTGGTTCTATAATTAAATCACAAGTTCATATGACATAGCGAAGAAAAAGTAAGGGAGATAAAAATGAAAAAGGGATTTACAAAATACTTATCTTTAATAATTTTAATTGTGATTTGCGTCAGCTGTGCTACGGTTTTTTACGTTCACGCAAGTGATATTTTCTCAAAAAGCACGAGCGGCAAGGATAGCGACACGTCCGCGCCGATCGATACGAGCGAGAAAAACGAACCGCCCTTGCCTGTAATATCGTGCGGCGGAAAAATACTTAGCGAATATTTATACGAAAGCTCACTGAGGTGCGAGTGGACCGCGCTCAAAAACGAGGGGAGCGACACTCTTTATCTTGCCTGTGAGCTTTATCTTGACACGCCGAACACTATAACGAATGCAAGGAGTGGCTATTTAACCGTAAACGGTGAAAAAACGGAATTTTTCGTTGGCACGGTTATAGGAACGAGCAACCTCATTGCCACTTATACCGCCGCTTACGAAGCGAAGGATGACGTAAACATCGACTTTTATGCCGAGGTTGATGTCGATATAAAAAGCGGCGAGGTACAAGAGGCGCGCACGGTTACGCTTTCTGGCAGCGTCATAGCGAGCGAAGCATACGGAAAAATGCCTACAAAGGAAAAAAATGAAATTGAGAATATATCACAGTTCCCCGAGCTACCAAGCGGTGACGAAATAACCGCGCTTGCTATGGTGCTTAAAAATCTTGGGTACAAGGTTGACAAGTGCGAGCTTTGCGACCTTTATCTTGACAAGGGCCCTGTCGGCTATACGGATTTTAACGTGGCTAACGTCGGAAATCCGCGTGATGCTTATAATTCCTATGGGTGCTTGCCACCCGTTATTATAAATGCCGCAAGCAAATTTATAGGTGCAAACGGCGGCGATTTTATAGCCTATGACTACTCAAAAAGAAGCGTAAACGAGCTTTATTTTGAGGTAAGTCAAGGCAATTTACCTATCGTATGGGCATGCGAGGATTTTGATATTACCCCGTCAATTTCTCGCATTTGGATAGTTGACGGCAAGGAGCTTTACCTAAAATCAAATATTTCTTGTATGGTGCTTTGCGGCTACGATTTAGAAAACAAAACCGTAACGCTTTCAAGCCCTCTTGGCGCAACATTTGAGATAGATATGGATTTATTTGAATACCGCTATCTTGAAATGGGAGCTTACGCTGTTGTGGTAAAATAAAGATTTGCAAAGGTTCTTATTTGCCAATCCCTCCACCACGCAGTGGTCCCCCTCAACACAAGGTACGCCCTTCGGGTGCCTTTGCACAAGGGAGGCAAAGCGCATACGCCGTTGTGGTAAAATGATTCTTCGGCGTAGCTCAACCGTTATAAAATAATGCGTTTGCCCCGCTTTATTTTCTATCCACCATAAAAAGCCGACCCGTTTTCGGGTCGGCTTTTCAGTAATTTTCACCAACAATCATCTGCAAAAGATCTACACACTGTAACTATACAATAAATCAGCATCGCTATTGGTATAACGATCGTTAATATGGATAAGTGTAAAGAGCATAGTAAATGCATCAAAAAGAAAAGAACAACCGTAACGATAATCGAAATGATTGCGGCGCCTATATAGTAAAAACATGCACATGCAAATCTACTGGGACCTACTCTTTCTTCAATAAGAGTACCAAACACTAAATAAACGTTTGTTATTTCGTCTTCATCAAATGCAAATCGTACAAGCACCAACAGCCTATACAAAAACCAAAATAGAATCAATGGTGCTAACACCCAAGCTAAGTTTTCAGCAGGCCACCGTTCTCTATTAAACATGCCAAACAGTACCAAAAAAATCGTCAAAAGAATCATAAAAGCGGCAAAAATCCCGCACATCATCGAATTGAAACGTGGGAAAGCGGCAGAACAAATCAAAAAACCAATTACAGCAATTATAGGTATAGCAACGATAGCAATCAATATTATTGTTTCCATAGTTATCTCCTTATTTTCGTTTTGCACCTATATAAGTGCAAAATTATTATAACACACTGATATAATAATGTCAAGCATTTTGTTCCTATTCGGGTGCATTTTAAAGGAGGGGATTTTATAAATATTACCATAGAAAAGAAAATTGGCAATAATATTCGTCTTCTCCGCGAAGAGGCAAAAATGACTCAAGATGTTTTAGCATCGAAATTACAGCTTGCCGGTTGTGACATTACTCGAAGTGCCATTGCAAAAATCGAGGTAGGGCAACGTCACATTTACCCCGATGAAATATTACTAATAAAAGAAATTTTAAATACTTCATTCGACAAAATTTTCAAGATATAAATGCCCTTATTCTATTCCTCACAATCCCTCCGTCACTTCGTGACACCTCCCTTTGCACAAAGGAGGCATAAATTTGCCCCACCGCGTTTTATTCCTATCCACCATAAAAGCCGACCCGTTTTTGGGTCGGCTTTTCTATTTAGTCCTCTTTTCCGTCAGGGTATTTTTCAAGAAGGATTGCGTGTGAAATTGTTTCACAAACGGTGTCTACCGTATTGTGACTAAGGTAGGAAACCTTGCTATTTTCAACGCAGTACGCGCCGAGGTGAAGCTGAGCTCCGCTCGGTATACTTGAAAGCTTTGCTGAGATGATTGAATACGCAACGTCGGTATTTTGGAATTCAAGCGCGATTGTTTTTTCATCGTGTGAAATTTTACCGTCTGCATATGCAATCGGCGCGCCGCTTGGACTTGCGCTAACAACTATACCGTAAAGAAACTCGGAGTTATATGCTTCTATTGCTTTTGTATTTACGTTAATTGTATATGAGAATGACGTGTCATCATATTGGGAGAATGAATAACCGCGCTTTGTAAAGAGGGCGGTGTCTTTCTCTGTGCCGTAAATTGTATCCTTGCAGCGTGTGCAGCTATGCTCCGTTATCATATCGTTAAAGTAGTCGAGTGTGCCGTTTACAGATGCAAAATACTTGTTAAGAAGCTCGTTTGCCTCGTGTCCGAGTGCGGGAATTGTTTCAGCTGTATCGCTTGCCTTGCCGCAGAAGCACTTAAAGCCGTTAACGCCGTTTTCAGTACAGGTTGGAAGTGTATTTGCTTGAACCTTGTAAATATGCTCGGTGTTGCCCTCTGCTTTGCAGTAATATGCTGTGCCGCCCCAAGGACCGTAATCAGTTTTCAAGGTTAAGCCTGCACTCGTCGCATCAACGTCTGCTGCGCTTGCAAAGTAAATTTGCGAAGCCCCCCACGCACCACACATAATTTTTGTTGTGTCAGCAAGGAACACTACTTTAATTTTTGGTGCAGCCTGGAAAAAGCAGTCATTTTGAAGTGTCGTTACCTTTGTGCCAAACACTAATACGTCGTTCAAATTCTTGCAGTTTCTAAAGGTGCTGTTTTTATTAAAATCATTGCTTGCGGTTGTAACCTCTAAATCCTTTGGGAAATAATAAACCTCCGGCTTTGATGGAATATTATCGCACGTAAAGGTTTCATTTACTAAATACATTAAGTAGCAATCGTCAAACGTAGCGGTTTTTCTGCCTCCGCCGCCTGACGTCCATTTAGTAAGGTTTTCCGAAATATGAAGTGCTGTTAATTTTTCACAGCTTGTAAAGTGCCCTACATCGTTAAACTCAGTGAAGCAGTCAGGCATTGAAAATGCTTTTAGATTTTTGCAGCCATAAAAAATGTAACCCGGGAACGACGTTGCCTCTGATGCTGCAGTATGCTCAAATTCGCACTCTAAAAGTCCTGTTGCATTTTGAAAAATTGCCACGTCAAAGGTTTTTGCAGTTTTTGGAATTGTCACTCTTTCAATAGTTTTAACTGCTTGAAACGATCTGCGACCGATGTGTGTAATACCATCCGGTATATCAAGCTCCTTGATGTCCTTATATGTATATTGGAAGCCTTCGTCGCCTGTTTCGACTGCTCTTTTGCCATTTACAAACGAAAGGTCGATAGAGCCGGTAATTGAAGCGTCACCGTTTCCGTCATACATCCTTGCCTTGTCAATAAAAATGTAGCCCGAGGGGCAAACGAAGCCGTCGTCAAAAACGACAACGTCGTCGGTGCTGACTGTGAAGTTGGTTTTAGCGGGTGCATCGTCATAGGTTGTAACCGTAAGCTCCTTGCCGTCAACCGTTGTAATGGTTTTTGCACTTACGGAAATTGCAAAAATGCAAACAAGCATTGACACTACCGCAAGCATTACTAAAAGCTTTTTCTTCATTATATCTCTCCTTATTATTTTAGGGGTTATAGTACAATTTTAACATATAAATACATTTTTTTCAAGCATATTTGTTCATTTTAGACTATTTTTGAAAATAAATATGTAAATAAAAGGATTTTTGCTTGACCGAATGAGTTTTTTTGTCGCAGAAAAAATTCAAAAAAATTAAAAAAGGTATTGACAAAGCAAATTTAATGTGATATTATATGAGGGCAAAAAACAAAAAAACTTATATGCGAGTGTAGTTCAATGGTAGAATTCCAGCCTTCCAAGCTGGTCGCGTGGGTTCGATTCCCATCACTCGCTCCAATATGTACCTGTAGCTCAGCCGGATAGAGCAACTG
>JBGVIN010000108.1:0-4758 GCA_045123255.1 Eubacteriales bacterium | reverse complement strand
ATCGGTTTTCTTAACAAAGCAGGGGCGAAAATTGTACGAATTGGGCGCAAAATTTACGTAAACGGCGTTAGCTCGCTTCATAGCGTAAGATACCGCGTTTTTCCCGACATGATAGAAGCGCTTTCATATTTTACTATGCTTGGCGCAACGGGCGGAGAAATCACCCTGACAAGCGTTAATTCCGCGCATCTTAGCTACTGTGCAAGCGTTTTTCGTAAAATGGGAATGGACGTGGATTTGTATCCCACCGAGGCTTCAATTCGGGTCGATAAAATTTTGACAGGAGCTGAGGTGCTTACCGCTCCGTACCCACTTTTCCCAACGGATTTGCATCCGCAATTTGCCGCAATGCTTTCCTTTACCAAGGATGGTGGAAGCGTTTGTGAAAAGGTGTTTCCAAGTCGATTTGCGTATATTTATGAGCTTTCAAAAATGGGCGCGAATATTACAAAATCGAATAACACTGTACAAGTGTTACCAAGCAAAATTCACGGTGCAACGGTTGATGCAACGGATCTTAGAGCAGGGGCGGCGCTCGTCACCTCATCACTCGGCGCAAGTGGGAGAAGCACTATAAATAACGTCAACTATATCGTGAGGGGGTATGAGGACCTGACGGGCAAAATTTCCTCTCTCGGTGGAAAAATAAAATTACTTAAAGGAGAATAAAAATGGTAGTTACAAAACAAACAATAATCGGAGACGTTCTTGATTTTAATCCGGAAACAGCACAGTTTTTCTTTGAAATCGGCATGCATTGCTTAGGCTGCCCTCACTCAAGAGGCGAGGCTATCGAGGACGCATGCAGAGTTCACGGCACAGATGCTGATGCTCTTGTTAAGAAGCTCAACGATTTTCTTTCTAAGTAATGAACGAAATTAAGCTTAGTAAAAGGTTAAGTGCCGCCGCCGCGCTCACGCGCGACGGCGCGTCATTTGCCGATATCGGCACCGACCATGCGTATTTGCCGATTTTTCTTTTGCAAAATGGGAAAATCAAGCGTGCTTACGCATCCGATATTAACGTTGGACCTATCGAAAACGCAAACGAAAATTTAAGAAAATACGGTCTTGACGGTAATGTTGTAACAAGGGTTGCAAACGGGCTTGACGGAATAGAGAGCTTTATGCCAACCGATATTGCAATCTGCGGTATGGGCGGTGAATTGATTATAAAAATTCTTGAAAACGCGCCTTACGTCAGACAAAAGCACGTGCGTTTAATCCTTCAACCGATGACACATGTGGAGCTTGTGCGAGAGTATCTGCAAAATGGATTTTATACAGTTGCCGAAAACGTTGTTTGCGAGGACGGAAAAATCTATCAAGTCCTTTGTTTACAGTATGATGGCGAGTTTCACGCGCTCACAAGAGAAGAGCTTGAGCTTGGTAAGTTAAACATCAAAAACGGCGGCGAAAGCTTTCAAAAAATGCTATTTTCTACAATTGCCAAACATCAAAAAAGAGTAGATGGAATAAAGCTTGGCGGCGGTGATACGGCTGAGCTTGAAAAATACATAGAAACGCTGAGAGGTTTATATGATAATTAAAGAGCTTTATGCGGAGCTAAACAAAAAATACCCCACGTCGCTCAGCTGCGAATGGGATAATGACGGCATTATGTGTGCGGACAACCTGTCTCGCGAGGTTAAGCGCGTGCTTGTTGCGCTGGACGTAACCGAAAATACGGTTGACTATGCCGTGAATAACGGCTTCGACCTTATAATTTCGCATCACCCCTTGGTTTTTTCGTCGCAAAAGTCACTCGTTGAAACTAAATATACGCAAAGAAAGCTCATTAAGCTCGTCAAAGCAGGCGTTAGCGTCTTTTCCTTCCACACGCGCCTTGATGCATCTCAGGGCGGAGTTAATGACGTTTTGTGTAGCCTTATCGGACTTGAAAATGTCTTGGCTGATGAGGTTGACCCGGTTGGCAGAATTGGTGAATTTGGTGTGGAAATCGAACTTTCTACATTTGCCAAAAATGTAAAAGAGGTGCTTAAAACGCCCGTGGTATTATATAATGGAAGCAAGCCTGTTAAAAGGGTGTACGTTGTCGGCGGTGACGGCAAGAGCTTGATATCTCGCGCGTTTGCAACAGGGTGCGATACCTTGCTCACAGGCAGAGTTAGCTATAATACGCTAATTGATGCGCGCGATATGGGACTTAATATCGTTGAAGCAGGTCATTTCTTTACGGAAAACCCTGTTTGCGCTAAAATCAAGGACGACGTTTTGGAAATTGACCCGTCAATAGACGCTCAAATCTTTAATTCATTTGAAATTAAAGCTATATAAACATAGGTAAACAAAATTAGCGAGCCGTTTTCGGCTCGCTTTTGTTGTATTCAAATGTATGACGGACGACCAATGGTCGCCCCTACGGTATAGAATGAGGTGTTCAACGTAGATTACTTGACAGGCTCGGAATGAGAGGCAAAATAAAATCACATCGTAGGGGAGGCAACCTGCCTCCCGCCAATGATGGAACCGCGCCGAACGAAACGGGAGGATGATATCCTCCCCTACAAACGAAATTTCACCGTAGGGACAGGCGTCCCCTGACTGTCCGCAACCGTGGAGACGCACTGACATAACGGGTCGTTCGTGAATGACCCCTACGAAATGATTATTTCGGTGAAATCGCGTAGAGGTTCAAATCCCATGCGGGAAAATAAGGCAAACGCCTAAAATAGAGCTTATAGCTTGGATTTATCTCCTTTATCAGCTTTGGCAGCCTAAAAATGTCCTCGCTCCTGTGGTAAGTAGAAACAAGCATATCGGGCGCGCAATTTTTAATGATTTTTTGTGTGCCGAGGAGTGCCTCTGCCTCAAGCCCCTCAACGTCGTACTTTATAAAATCAACGCTTTGGCAAATTGAGTCGGGCGCGAGTGCTTCAACCAGAGCCGTCTTATGCTCGTACGAAGCGGTTGAAACGGCGGTGGAATTTCTGTTGCCCGATTCACTAAACGTTAGCGTGGTGTTTTTAGAGTAAGCGGCAACGTTAAAAAGCTCGATATCTACGTTTAGCGTATCGGCGTATTTTTTTAGCCTTTTGAAGGTTTTCGTGTCAGGCTCGACGGCGTAAACCTTGCTTAAATTCGGGCAAAGACCAAGATATTTTTTCACCGTGTCACCGTTGTAAGCGCCGAGGTCGAGATAGGATTTATACCTGTCCGCCTGTAAAATTTTGTCACATTCGCTCTCACTTTTTGATGCGATTTTCAAATATTTTATTTTTCCGCTCAGCTTAAATCTTAGTATATTATCGAATAAAGCCTTTGACTCCTCGTCATCAAATAAATCGCGCGCCTCGACTATTTCATTTAGGTGTAAATCGAAAAATTCCTCGTTGAAAATTGCATCCCAAAAAATAGGCACGTCGGGTAAGAAAACGCGGTGCTTTTCTTCTAAGCTTGAAATCCTGTCTATAACCTCGGGCAGCTTCGTTCCAAACGAAACGACAATGTCAAAGCCGTCTTTGTATTTTTCGCACGCCTCGGAGTAGGAAAGCACGCGCTTGCCTCTATATGAGTGACCGCGAACAAAGCCGTCACTTGCGAAAACGTCTGAATAAACAATGCCGTATTCCTCAAAAACGGAAATGATTTTGTCCGCGCCGTTGCCCATTCCGTAAATTAAAATCGGCAAATTTGATGCTTTCAGTGTGTGCCAAACGTCACACTCGAACGTGTCAAAAATATATTTCTTGTAATTTATCATACTAATTCCTTGATTTTTTTGTAATTCTTGTGTATAATTGTACTATAAATGAAAGAAAAATTCAAGGAGAAATAATATGGATTGCATTTTTTGTAAGATAGCAAACGGAGAAATTCCGTCAAAAAAGGTATATGAGGATTCATTCATACTTGCGTTTCACGATATAAACCCCGAAGCAAAGGTACACGTTTTGGTAATTCCCAAGGAGCATATTCACTCGTGTGATCATGTAAATAGGTCAAATAGCTTCAACGTTTCGTACATTTTTGAAAAAATTCCCGAGATTGCGCGCTTAGCAGGAATAACAAACGGCTACCGTGTTATCACCAACTGCGGTGAGGATGCGTGCCAAAGCGTTAAGCACCTTCATTTTCACGTAATCGGCGGAGAAAAGCTACCGGAGCATATAAGATAATGGAGTGGTTTAATTATATTGGAATTGCATCGGGCGTGTTTTCGCTCTTTTTCGGATTTATTGCGTTTTTCCTTTATATGAAGGTTAAAAAGCTTGTTTCCTTGCTAAGCGAAGAGGAAATGAAGGAAGCCGCACCGATAATTAACGACCAAGTTAAAAAAATAAAAGTCAGCCTCCTTGCCTGTGTTATACTCGGCGTTGTGGCTGTCGTGTTGCTTATTGTTTAATAAAAGTAACCTAAAAGGCGGAATTTCCGCCTTTTTCTTTTGTAAAACGCGCCGACAAAACGGGTCATTCGTGAATGACCCCTACAAACGAAACGAAATTACCCGTATGTATGCCTTCTCCAGTGGGAAAAGGGGGCGATTCCCCTACGAGGGGAAATGTTGCAAAGCGACAAAAGGGTTGCGCCCTGCCAAGGGACACTATGGTGGATGAGGTGTTTCCAACGCAGATTCCTCGGCTGCGCTCGGAATGACAGGGAAATGATAATTAAATCACTTGCGCGATGAAGTCCTGCGGATTAAGTCCAAGCAAGCTAGGATGAAGTCGCTCCGCGGTTGGTTATACCGTAGGGGAGGCAATCTGCCTCCCGCCAACAAAAACGCACCGATAAAACA
>JBGVIN010000107.1:0-37174 GCA_045123255.1 Eubacteriales bacterium | reverse complement strand
TAATCAAGCTTACAAACGACGTATCCGACTATATGTTTTTAAGCTCGCACGGTATTCCCTACGAAAAGAAGGACCATTTGATATTTAGGAAGCTTGTTTCAGAGTCTTACGAGCCTCAGGCGAGTGAAATTTGCGTGCTTGACCGCGACGCGCTTGATGAGGAAAACGAGAAAAATCACGAGATTTTTCAAGCGAAATACGTTGCGAGCCGAATAAAAAAGATGATAGAGTGCGAAAAGCTTTCAAACGGCAACGATATTAAGCCGAGCGATATTGCAATTCTTTTAAGAAAGGGCAGGCATAAGAGCTATTATATTGATGCTCTTAAAGAGCTTGGCATAAGCGCGGAATATATTGATGACGTGAGATTTTTTGAAAAGCCGCATATTTTGCTTCTTATCTCACTTCTTAATATAATAGACAATCCCTACAAGGACACTTACCTTGCCGGTGCTTTGCACTCGGAAATTTTCGACTTTACGCTTGACGACCTTATTAAAATTCGCAGAAGCACGTCAAGAAATTTGCCGCTTTACGTATCGCTCATAAGATACGAGGGTGACGGCGAAATTCGCACAAAAATCGACAGTTTCCTTGAAAAGCTTGACAAAATGCAACGCGACGCTTCAAGGCTAAACGCATACGAGGCGGTATCGTACGTTATGAACGAGGCAGGACTTCTTTCAATGTCCTCGAAAACGCAAAGAAAAGACCTCATAAAGCTTTACAATCACGCAAGAGAGTACGAAAAAAGCTCGTTTAAGGGTCTTTACAAGTTCCTTCTCTATCTTGAAGGCATAAAGGAAAAAAGCAGCAAGGAAACCGTATTTACCAATCCAAACGATTGTGTAAGAATTATGTCAATTCACGCCTCAAAGGGTCTGGAATTTGAAATCTGCTTCCTTTGCAACACCGAAACGGGATTTGCTCTGCTTGATACAACCGCGCCTATTCTTTACGAAAGACACCTTGGAATTGCAGGGTACGTTGGAAATACTGGAAGCTTGGTAAAATACAACACGCTTATGCGTAAATGCACGTCCTTGGCTATTGACAAGGCTTCAAAGGAAGAGGAAATGCGCGTTTTGTACGTTGCTTTAACAAGGGCGCGCACTAAAATTATCGTAACCGCCGCCTTGCCGAAGCTATGTGAAAAGCTTGAAACGGTAAAAAGGCTTGCGCCGTACACCTCGGAGCATTATATCTATTCACAAAAATCGTTAATTGATTATATGCTGAATACTTATACCCTGCCCGTTTCCTACGTTGATTTTAAGATAATTGACCCGAATACGCTTTGTGAAGCTTCAAATGGCGACGATAAAGAAAAGGAAGCGGTAAACGAGAGTGATGTTTTGGAGTATCAAGGAATACTTCGCGATCGATTTGATTTTAAGTATCAATATGACTATCTTGGCAAGCTACCGTCAAAGCTGAGTGTTTCAAAGCTACGCCCGAACATACTTGACGAGGACGAAAACGATGAAATTGATATAAGCAAGCGTCTTGAAGAAATGCCACGCTTTTTAAGCGGTGATTCAAGCGAGCTGCAAGCCGAGCGAGGTACTGCCACGCACCTGTTTTTACAGTTCTGCGATTTTGAAAATCTTTACAAAAACGGCTATGAAAACGAGCTTGAACGGCTGCTTAAAGCCTCGTATATCTCAGAGCGCGATGCATCCTTGATTTATGGTGAGCATATTAAAAAATTCGCTTCATCATCTCTTTTTTATGAGATGCGAACAAGCAAACAAATTCACCGCGAATTCAGATTTAACGTAATGCTAAGCGCCGACGGCTTGACAAGTGACGAAAGAATTATAAACAGTCAGGTTTTGGTGCAGGGTGTTATTGACTCAGTTTTTGAGAATGAAAACGGGGAGCTAATCTTAGTTGACTACAAAACCGACAAGGTAACTAAAGAAAATTACGAAGAGGTTTTGAAGGAGCGCTATACCACCCAGCTTTCATATTACAAGCAAGCAATCGAGCTTATTTTTGAAAAGCCGCTTAACCGCGTGCTTCTATACTCAGTTCTGCTTGCAAAAACGGTTGAGCTTAAAAATCTATAAAATTCAAATAAAAAAAGAGTGCTTTTGAAATGGACACGGTTTAGTTCATTTTCTGCACTCTTTTTTATTATTAAGATTTTTTATTGCTAATTTCGACGCTACGTTATGCGTTGATAATTGCGTTTATAATGCTTTGACGTTCTTCAAGCACGCGCTTAGCGTCGTCCTTGTTTTCGCCCTTAACGGAATAATAAACCTTGATTTTTGGCTCTGTGCCGGAGGGACGAATTGCAATCCAAGAGGAGTCCTCAAACACGAATTTGAGTACGTCTGCCTTTGGCAGGTCGTCAATACCTACGGTATAGTCGTTAACCTGTGCAATATTTGGCATTAGGTCCTTGCCCTTTTCTCTCATTTCCTTCATTATAGCTTGAATTTTCTCAACGCCGTCAATTCCCTTTAAGGTGTAAGAATCAAGCTTATCAAGGAAATAGCCGTATTCGCTATATATATCCTCCATAACGTCAAAGAGCGTTTTGCCTTGGTTTTTGTAGTAGCTTGCCATTTCACAAATGAGCATAGATGCAACAACTGCATCCTTATCTCTTGCGTGTGTACCTACTAAGTAGCCGTAGCTTTCCTCGTAGCCGATAACGAACTCGCCGTTGCCTTTTTTGTCAAACTCGTTCATCTTATCACCGATAAACTTAAAGCCTGTCAAGGTTTCAATTACTTTAAGTCCGTTTTGCTTTGCGATAATTGCGCCAAGCTCGCTTGTAACAATAGTTTTAATTACGGTTGATTTTTCGTTAAGGGACGCGCGGTTCATTTTTATTACGTAGTCAACGAGAAGTGCGCCCACCTGGTTACCCGTAAATAGCTTCATTCCGTCTCCCGTGTTAACCGCAATACCAACGCGGTCACAGTCGGGGTCTGTACCAAGGATTAAATCTGCACCGATTTCTTCACAAAGCTTAATACCCATTGAAAGTGCCTCGGCATTTTCGGGGTTTGGTGAAACAACCGTTGGGAAGTCACCGTTTTTCTCCACCTGCTCATCAACCACCGTTACGTCATAGCCAAGGTCGGAAAGAACTCGGCGTACAGGAACGTTGCCCGTGCCGTGAAGAGGTGTATAAACTATCTTTGCACTCTTCTCTCCTATATCGTGTGCTTGGAGCTTAACGCTTTCGCAGAATTTAGTATAAACGGAGTCATCAACAGAAATAAGAAGTCCGCTCGCTCTTGCCTCTTCCTCGTTTGCAACGGAAATAGCGGGAATATCGGTAATTGCGTTTACATATGCAATAATTCTGTTTGCATCCTCAATCAAAACCTGACATCCGTCGCTATCGTAAACCTTATAACCATTATACTCGCGTGGGTTATGGCTTGCGGTAACAACGATACCGCCAACGCATCCAAGCTCTCTTACCGTAAAGGAAAGAGTCGGTGTTGGAACGAGATAGTCAAAAAGATAGGTTTTAATACCCGAAGCACACATAACAAGTGCAGCCTCGCGTGCAAATACGTCGGAGTTGTTTCTTGAATCGTATCCTATGGCAACGCCTCTTTTTACATCGTCTCCGTATTTGTCTATAAGATAATCAGCAAAGCCCTTTGTTGCCTTTCTGATTATATATTTGTTCATTCTGTTCGTGCCTGCGCCCATAACGCCGCGAAGTCCACCCGTGCCGAACTCAAGGTCGCGCCAGAAGCGGTCCTCAATTTCCTCGTTTGACATTGGCTTGTTTAACTCGTCACGCGTTTCCTTATCAAAGCGCTCATCTGTGCGCCAAAGATTGTACGTATTTAGAATTTCCTTTGATAATTCTTTCATTGCTTGCTCCTTATTCTCCCTTTGTGTAGGCTAAAAGTCCGCCTGCTTTAAGTATATCGATTTGACGCTTAGTATATGAGCAAGCAAGTGGAATTTCCTTGCCGTTTGATTTGAGTATAATTTCGCCCTTCTCCATTCCGTCGAATACGTTTTCAAGAGTAATCTTATCGTCTTGACAAAGAAGCTCGTAGTCCTCGGGGTTTTTGAAGGTTAATGGCAAAATGCCTGCGTTTATAAGGTTAGCCGCGTGAATTCTTGCAAAGCTCTTTGCAACAACCGCCTTAACGCCAAGATAAAGAGGAACGAGTGCGGCATGCTCACGTGATGAGCCTTGACCGTAGTTAGAGCCACCAACTATTACAGAGCTTTTTGCTTCAAGTGCGCGTGTTGCAAAGCTTTCGTCACATACCGCGAAGCAGAACTTTGAAAGGAACGGAATGTTCGAGCGGTATGGCAAAATTTTTGCGCCTGCGGGCATAATATGGTCTGTTGTTATATTGTCGCCAACCTTTAAGGTGAGGTTTGCGCTAATTTCATTTTCAAGTGGATAGGTTGTTGGGAACGGCTTGATGTTTGGTCCGCGTAAAATTTCAAGCTCCTTAGCCTCCTCCTCGCTTGCGGGAAGAACAACGGCAGAGTCGTCAATCTTGAATTTTTCAGGCATTTCTATATCAATATAATCGCCAAGCGTTCTTGGGTCGGTAATGTAGCCTGTAAGTGCCGATGCAACCGCAACCTCGGGTGAAACTAAGTAAACCTGAGCGTCCTTTGTGCCGCTTCTGCCCTCAAAGTTACGGTTGAAGGTACGAAGCGAAACGCCTGCGGAGTTTGGTGAAAAGCCCATACCGATACAAGGTCCGCACGCACATTCAAGCACGCGTGCGCCTGATGCTAAAATATCTGAAAGCGCGCCACAGTCAGCAAGCATAGAAAGAACCTGCTTTGAGCCGGGTGAAACGGAAAGGCTAACGCTATCGTCAATCTTTCTTCCTTTAAGCATTGCGGCAACCTTTAACATATCGCGAAGTGATGAGTTTGTGCAGGAGCCGATACACACCTGGTCAACCTTAATACCTGAAAGCTCCTCTGCGCTCTTAATATTATCAGGACTGTGAGGACAAGCCAAGAGAGGCTTAAGCTCGCTCAGGTTAATATCGATAATTCTGTCGTAAACGGCATCGGGGTCGCTTGCAAGAGGTCTGTATGCATCGCCTCTGCCCTGTGCCTCCAAAAATTCCTTTGTAATTTCGTCAGATGGGAAAATAGACGTTGTTGCGCCAAGCTCTGTACCCATATTTGTAATTGTTGCTCTTTCGGGAACGGAAAGTGTCTTTATGCCCTCTCCACCCCATTCGATAATTGCGCCAACGCCGCCCTTAACGGAAAGAATACGAAGTATTTCAAGGCTAACGTCCTTAGCGCTAACCCACGGTTGAAGCTTGCCTGTTAAATTAACCTTATACATTTTCGGCATAGTGATGTAGTAAGCACCGCCGCCCATTGCAACCGCAACGTCAAGACCGCCTGCACCCATAGCGAGCATACCGATACCGCCGCCTGTTGGGGTGTGGCTATCGGAGCCGATAAGCGTCATACCGGGAACGCCAAAGCGTTCAAGATGAACCTGGTGGCAAATACCGTTTCCGGGGCGTGAGAAGCGAAGACCGAATTTCTTTGCAACCGATTGAATATAACGGTGGTCGTCTGCGTTTTCAAAGCCCGATTGAAGGGTGTTGTGGTCGATATATGCAACTGAAAGCTTTGTTCTTACTCTTGGAATGCCTATCGCTTCAAACTCAAGGTAAGCCATTGTGCCCGTTGCGTCCTGCGTGAGTGTTTGGTCAATTCTTAATGCGATTTCCTCGCCAACCTTCATCTCACCCGAAATTAAGTGCTCTTTAATGATTTTTTGTGCTATTGTAAGTCCCATCTCTTTGTTCTCCTTTGCCGTGGGTATAATTTATTGAAGTGTTACGCCAAAGATGCTTGCAAGTGCCTCGAGTGTTTTCCTTTGGTCCTCTGTTGTGCCGTCATCTGTGTAGCTATTATTTAGTGCATTTTCAATTTGTGCCATATCATCTTGGCTGATTTCGCCTTGTAGATTATACGGATTGTCTTTTACCTCGCCGTTTTCATCCGTGGTTGCGCTTTGAATCATTGACGAGGTAAGCTTGGAATCAACTATTTGATCTACAAAATCCTGTGCGGTCATTTCTGTTGTTGAGCCGTTTCCGTTGCCTTGGTCAAACATATGGTGATGCTCTCTGTCCTCATCAAGCACGGTGTTGCCTATTGCGAAGATGATTTCCTCTGTTTTCTTAATTTCCTCTTGCTTTTCCTCTTCGCTTTCAAACTCGAAGCCCGATGCGCCGCTGACCATTGAGCCGACGATTGACTCTATGCTTTCCGCCTGCTGAGCATTCATACCCATAATTTGAAGGTTATCCTTGCTAACAATAGACGTGAGTGCGCTTGTGTCCTCGCTAAGAAGCGATTCGATAACGCTGTCGATAAGCAAATTGGTTTGTTCTCTGTTTTCCATTTCTTGGATTGAAATTGCAAGCTTCATAATGTTCTGTCTTGAAACGAGCAAAGCCACCAAGTCTGTATTTTTATCGTTTACACTATCGACAAGCTGCGCGTCAACTATTGCAAGCTTATCAGCAAGCTCCGAATGCAAAACCGCATAAACGATTATTGAGAAAATTCTGTCAGTGAATATGCTATCACGCATATTTTCAAGACCTCTGCCGAGTGCGGCAAAATCGCCGTCCATAATGATTTGCTTGGGGTCAAGCTCATCATCGGTTGTATCAACCGTATCAATAAACGCTTTTATTTCCTCTACCGTATTAACGATATAAGCTGCTTCTATATACATACGCTCCTCGTTGTAATGCGTA
This sequence comes from Eubacteriales bacterium, assembly GCA_045123255.1. GTDB lineage: Bacteria > Bacillota > Clostridia > Oscillospirales > CAG-272 > RGIG2000. The sequence continues at coordinate 30,419 of JBGVIN010000107.1, read as the reverse complement.
TAATCAAATTTTGGCACCTCGGTGCTTTCGTTGTTTATATCGTCATAAAGCGCATATATATAATCGGTAACGTAGCTTGTAACGTACGGAATAAGATTTCTCGTTCTTGAATTTTTATAAAGCTCAACGAAAACGGTTTCAAAAAGCTCTCTGTCCTCAACTATTGCGAAAACGTCTATTTCCTCTGCCATTACCTTTTCGACAACTCCGCTTTCAAGCGCGCGGCTTGCAATGACGGAAACGGTGGAAATATCTTTTCTTAAATCGTTGGCATCCGTGCTTTTCAAAACTCTTAGTACTCTGTCGAGCGCGGGGTTGAATTCATCGCCGAGATTTGGCTTTTCAAGACCGAAAAGGTCATTGCCCTTATAAAGCTCACCTGAGGCGAAGGATATAGCTCTTGAAACAAGCTCCGGCAGATAATCGGATGAAGAAAGAATTTCGTCTGCTCTTTCAATTGCCGCCGCTTGCTCCTCGCCGTAATTTTCGGTTGGAGTATTTACAAATTTCAGTGCTACGTCACAAAGGTCAATAAGTCCGTTTAATTCCTTTTCCAAGCAAATTTCCGTGCCTGAGGCTTTTACGGTAGTAAAGGAATTGAATATCCTCTTTCCGCCAAAGGAGCTGATAGCCGATAGAACGGGGCTTTCCTTTGAAACGCTTGTGTAATCTATTACTAAATTAAGTATTGGTTTTATGGGTGATAAATCTAACGGTGCATTTTCTTTTACTATCTCTGCTCCGTCACCGCCTTCGCCCTCTGTCGGCTCTTGCATATCACCGCTTTCTATTCTATCGCCTGCTCCCTCGGACGAAAGCTCGGTAGCTTCGTCTTGTTCTGCGGTCAAGTCCTTACCTTGAAGCTCGTTTGACTCGATAATCTCCAAAGCGTGCATGGAAGCATCGTTTACTATATCTACGTAACCGTTTAACGGAATTATAAATGCGGTGATAACCAAAACGTAAGTAACTGCGCCGAGCGCACCGCCTAAAAGGCGCCAGCCGATTTTTTGCTTTTTGGAGCTGATAAACATTTTAATAAAGAAGCCCATACCGAAAAGCACAAGTGACAGTAACGCGAAAACTACAATGAAAATAAGCGGAGCGATAAAAATCATAGGCAAAGCCGTGATAAGCTCCAAGACCTCATTTACAAGCGTACCCGTTTCCTCGTTTGCCATATATTCCTTAACCGTTTCAACGTACGTGGCGGCTTCACTCGGTAAAACCTCCATAATTTCGCTCGCAACAAAGGAAAGAACCCTTGAATTTACAAGTGCGCCCATAATAATCCTCGTTATCGGGAATGCAAGCGCAAGCGATAAGCCTCCTAAAAATGCGTCGATTGCGCTTTTTATTGCCCCCTTGAAGAAGCCTCTTAAAAAGCCAACCGCCAAGCAGGCAACGAAAATAGCCGAGATTATAATAGATATTGTATTAGAATCCATATTTCCTCCTTCGTTTGATAAAAAATACTTTAGTCAAATAAAGTTCAAGTTATATAATATCATATATTTGCGCGTTTTTCAATATGCGCAGTAAAATTTTAAGATTTTTAGCTATGTTTTTATTTTTGCCTAAACTGCTTCGGAGTTAGACCGACAATTTCCTTGAAATTGCGGTTGAACGAGCAAAGTGAATCGTAGCCGCATTCGTAAGCTATTTCCGCTATGCTCTTTGCTTCCGTTGCCAAAAGATATTGAGCATTTTGAATACGGTATTCATTGAGAAGTGCGCGGAAGGTGGTGTCAAGACCCTTTTTAATAAGCGAGGTTACGTATCTGTGGTCGTAGCCCATTTCCCTTGCCACGTCCTTTACCGTTATATTTTCTTGATAATGCATTGATATAAAGCTGAGAATTCTGCCGTAGTTATCAAGGCGCTTCGTGTTTTTTTCCTCGTAGTCCGTGTTTTTGTTGAACTGATAAATCAAATTGTAAAAAATCGATTTTGCAAGATATTTATCTATGGTCTCATCATTCAATTTTTCCAAAATAGATGGGCTTTCAAGGTTGAAAATCGGACACGTGGGCGCCTTATTTTTAATTTGACCGTAAAACGTATGCACGTATCTGTTGGAAAAAATATAGAGTGAGCTAAGTGAATATTTTTCCGTTTTGTACGAGTGAACGCTATTTGGCAAAATGAACATAGCCTGCCCTTTTTTTACCGTATAGTCCTTTCCGTCTAAGCTAACCGACAGCTCTCCCTCCTTGACGAAAACAAGCTCGAAGCTATTGTGCAGATGTATTCCAAAGGTTAAATTTTCATCAAACTGAGAGTATATTTCGTGTCCCGAGTATGAACGGTGTCCTTCATATGTAATCATAATCCACTCCAAAAATCTTACTTTATGATTATAATTGTATCACTTATGAATAGCAATGTCAATCCCCTATATTTTAAGATATAGTTGAGCAATTGATATTTTAGCAACAATAGGAGGTGTTTTATGTTCTCTGTGGATAAAAACGCACTTGTTTTTAGCGACGAGGGTATTTATATACGGATTGAGCCGTGCGGCAAGGACGCTCTAAGAGTCCGTGCGCGGCTTGACGGCATCTTTGGTGTGCGTGACTATGCTCTTTTACCGCAGGCAGATGTAAGCTGCCAAGTGAACGTTATGGAAAAGAGTGCCGAGATTGTAAACGGAAAATCACGCGCGGTGATAGAGGAAAGCGGAAAGATTTCATTTTATAATGAAAAGGGAAAGCTTCTTTTAGAGGAATATTACGTGCCGAAGCCGTTAAAGAAAAAGGGAAAGGAATTTCTTTCTCGCGGTGACGGCAAATATCGCATAAATCTTCGCTTTTTTGCAAACGAGGGCGAAAAGATTTTCGGTATGGGACAGTATCAGCAGCCGTTTTTGGACGTCAAGGGGGCAACACTTGAGCTATCTCACAGAAATTCACAGGCATCTGTTCCCTTCTACATTTCAAATCGCGGCTACGGCTTTATATATCATATGCCGTCCATTGGTGAGGTATCGTTTGGCAAAAACATAACCACCTGGAAAGCCGAAATGGGTGAGGAAATCGACTACGTAGTTATATCGGGTGACACTCCCTCTGAAATTTTGGAAAAATATATGGCTCTTACAGGCAAGCCGCCTATGATGCCCGAGTATGCTATGGGACTTTGGCAATCGAAGCTTCGATACACACATCAAGAGGAGCTGCTTGAGGTTGCAAGAGAATATAAAAAAAGAGGTATTCCATTATCCGTTATCGTTTGTGACTTTTTCCATTGGCCAAATCAAGGCGATTTTAAGTTTGACAAAAACTACTACCCTGACCCCGAGGGTATGGTCAAGGAGCTTAAGGAAATGGGCGTTGAGCTTATGGTTTCCGTTTGGCCGACTGTTGATTTTAACAGTGAAAACTACGAGGAGATGGAAAATAAGGGCTATCTTATAAAGAACCATCACGGACGGCGCAACCATATGAATTGCGTTTCCCCTGCCGTTTTCTATGATGCAACGAACCCGAAAGCGGGTGAATTTGTTTGGAGCAAGGCAAAGGAAAACTACTATAGTCACGGAATTAAAATATTTTGGCTTGACGAGGCAGAGCCCGAGTTTGATTTTTACGATTACGACAATCATACTTACCACCTTGGCGATTGCTTAGAGGTTGGAAACGTATATCCTCAAAGATATGCCGAGAACTTCTATACGGGAATGGCAAGCGAGGGTCAAGAAAACATTCTTAACCTCATAAGATGTGCTTGGCTCGGCTCTCAAAGATACGGCGCGCTCGTTTGGTCGGGCGATATTATGCCTACCTTTGAAGCACTTTCCTGCCAGGTGCGTGCAGGACTAAATATGGCTATGAGCGGTATTCCTTGGTGGACAACCGACATAGGCGGCTTCGACGGCGGCACAAACGACGACCCGAGATTTAGACAGCTTATGGCAAGATGGTTTGAATATGCAACGTTCTGCCCTGTTTTGCGTATGCACGGATGCCGTATGCCTTGGCACGAAACCTTCCCCCAGGGTGGCGAGCCGCTAAGTGGCGGCGGAATATTCGGCGGCGGCGCACCGAACGAGATTTGGTCATACGGTGAGGAAAACGAAAAAATCTTCACAAAATACATTTTCATTCGCGAAAGGCTAAAGCCGTATATCAAGGAACTGATGGCAGAAGCGCATAAAACGGGCACTCCGCCTATGCGACCGCTTTTCTACGATTTTTCAAACGATATCGAGGCATGGGAAATAAACGACGAATATATGTTCGGCAGTGACTTGCTTGTAGCTCCGATAATAAACGAAAACGAGTTTTCAAGGCAGGTATATTTGCCAAGCGGCGAAAAATGGATTAACGTATGGACGGGCGAAATTTACGACGGTGATCAAACGGTAAAATGCAATGCACCAATTGATAAAATTCCGCTTTTCATAAAAGACGGCGGTAAATTAAACAGAAATATTTTTATAGGAGAATAAATAAAATGAACGAAATCTTTAACATTCCACAAATCAAATACGAGGGTCCAAAGAGCAAAAATCCTCTTTCCTTCAAGTACTACGATGCTGACAGAGTTATAATGGGCAAGAAAATGAGCGAGCATCTCCCATTTGCCATGGCTTGGTGGCACAATCTTTGCGCTGAGGGCACAGATATGTTCGGCCGCGGTGTTGCAAACAAATCCTTCGGCTGTGAATACGGCACTATGGAGCATGCAAAGGCTAAGGTTGACGCAGGCTTTGAATTTATGCAAAAGCTCGGCATTAAGTATTTCTGCTTCCACGACGTTGATATTGTTCCCGAGGCTGACAATATTAAGGAAACAAATCGCCGTCTTGACGAAATCACCGACTATATTCTTGAAAAAATGAACGAAACAGGCATTAAGTGCCTTTGGGGAACTGCAAATATGTTCTCTAACCCACGCTTCTGCAACGGTGCAGGCTCATCAAACAGCGCAGAGGTTTACGCTTTTGCGGCGGCTCAGGTAAAGAAAGCACTTGACTTAACAGTTAAGCTCGGCGGCAAGGGCTACGTATTCTGGGGTGGCCGTGAGGGCTATGAAACCTTGCTCAACACAGACGTTAAGTTTGAGCAAGAAAATATTGCACGCCTTATGAAAATGGCAGTTAAGTACGGCCGTTCAATCGGTTTTGAGGGTGACTTCTATATTGAGCCAAAGCCAAAGGAGCCAATGAAGCATCAATACGATTTTGACGCATCAACGGCAATAGGCTTCTTGAAGGCTCACGGTCTTGACAAGGATTTCAAGATGAACATTGAGGCAAACCACGCAACGCTTGCAGGTCACACCTTTGAGCATGATTTAAGAATAAGCGCAATCAACGGTATGCTCGGCTCAATCGACGCTAACCAAGGCGACTATCTCCTCGGTTGGGATACTGACGAATTCCCATTTGACGTTTACACGGCTACTATGTGTATGCTTGAGGTATTAAACGCAGGCGGACTTACAGGCGGCTTTAACTTTGATGCTAAGAACCGCCGTCCTTCATACACATATGAGGATATGTTCATCGGCTTCATTCTCGGTATGGACACGTTTGCACTCGGTCTTATCAAGGCGGCAGAGCTTATTGAGGACGGACGCCTTGACGAGTTTAAGAAGGAAAGATATTCAAGCTACTATAACACTGAAATCGGTCAAAAAATTCTTAAAGGAGAAACATCTCTTGAGGAGCTTGCGGCTTACGCTGAAAAGCTTGGAAATGCAAGCCTTCCGGGCAGCGGCAGACAAGAAATGCTTGAGAGCATCGTGAACAGCGTTCTCTTTGGTTAATATGAACAGATATATTGGAATTGATTTAGGAACGTCATCGGTTAAAATTCTTTTAGTACGCGGTGACGGTGAAATTGAAAAAACGGTTAGCCGTGAGTACCCTATTTCCTATCCGCACAGCGGTTGGAGCGAGCAAAATCCGAGTGATTGGTACGAGCAGACTATCGATGGCTTAAAGGAGCTTCTTTTAGAGGTTGACAAAAACACGGTTAAGGGAATTTCCTTTGGCGGACAGATGCACGGTCTTGTTTTGCTTGACGAAAACGACGAGGTTATTCGCCCTGCGATTTTGTGGAACGATGGCAGAACGGGCAAGGAAACAGCTTATCTTAACGAGATTATCGGCGTAAATAAGCTAATGGAATATACGGCTAACATTGCCTTTGCGGGCTTTACCGCACCGAAAATTTTGTGGGTTAAGGAAAATGAGCCCGAAAATTTTGCAAGAATTAAGAAAATTATGCTACCGAAGGACTATCTTGCTTACAAGCTTAGCGGTACGTTTGCAACCGACTACTCTGATGCCTCGGGTATGCTCCTTTTGGACGTAAAAAACAGATGCTGGTCAGAAAAGATGTGCGAGATTTGCAGTGTAAAAACAGACACTCTCCCCACTCTTTTTGAGTCATATAAAAAAATCGGCACGCTTCTCCCGAGTGTTGGCGGTGAGCTTGGACTGGGTGAAATTACAATAGCGGCAGGCGCAGGCGATAATGCAGGCGCGGCGATAGGCACAGGAATTTCGTCATCGGGTGACTGCAACATTTCCCTCGGCACAAGCGGCACTGTGTTCATTTCTCAGGATGCTTTCACTAAAAATGAATGTGGCGCACTTCACAATTTCTGTCACGCTAACGGAAAATATCATTTAATGGGTTGTATTCTCTCGGCGGCATCCTGCAACAAATGGTGGGTAGAGGAAATTCTCGGTTCAAATGACTTTAGAAGCGAGGAAGCAGGACTTGACGCTTACCTTGGCAAAAACGACGTTTACTTCCTTCCCTATTTAATGGGTGAGCGCACACCGCACAATGACGTTTGCGCAAAGGGTGCGTTTATCGGTATGCGACCAAGCACAACGCGCGGTGAGATGACCTTGGCGGTTTTAGAGGGCGTTGCATTTGCGCTCCGCGATTCGGTTGAGCTTGCACGCGCAAGCGGCGTAAAGATTGAGTCAACAAAGATTTGCGGCGGTGGCGCAAAGAGCGCGCTTTGGCGAAATATCGTTGCAAACGTGCTTGGAATTCCAGTTGTAAGACCTCTTATCGAGGAAGGTCCTTCATACGGCGGCGCTATTCTTGCTATGGTTGCAAGCGGTGAATACACAAGTGTCACAGAGGCAACGGAAAAGCTAATCAAAAACAGAGATATAACCTACCCTGTGGATGAAATCGTATCACTTTATAACAAAAAATACGAAAATTTCAAAAAGCTTTATCCCGCCTTAAAGGACGTTTACAAGGAATTATAAAGAATAAACAAATTAAAAGCATTAATGGGCTGACACATTAAGGCACAAGCATAAACCACGAAGAAGCCAAACGTTAGTTTATCTTAACTGTTTGAAAAATAAGGTTGAAAAACTCCGTTTTTCTCTGTGTGTGGTTTATTATCGCCGATTTTTCCTCTACCGTACCAAGTACGCCGACGATTAAAAATCGACGATTTCTGCACTTAATCTGCCTAGCCCAACCATAAAAAGGGCACTCATTAAAAAGAAAAATCAGGAATTTTTTTAATTCCTGATTTTTTTGCTATATTTAGTTATAATTACTCGATATACAAAGCTTTTTAATGAGACAGCCCCTTTTTTATTTTGTGTGAAAAACGTATAACTTTCCAAATTAAGCAAACAATAAATGAGCAGCTATATACAAGTTATTAAAAAGGAGAATTTTATGAAAGCAACAGGAATTGTCAGAAGAATTGACGACCTTGGGCGTGTGGTTATACCGAAGGAAATTAGAAGAACTATGAGAATACGCGAGGGCGACCCGCTTGAAATATACACAGACCGCGAGGGCGAGGTTATTTTTAAGAAGTACTCACCTATTGGTGAGCTTGCTTCATTTGCCGCGCAATACGGCGAAACTCTTAATAAAATTTGCAATATGAGCGTGGTTATAACTGACCGTGACGTGGTAATTTCCTCAGCGGGAGTTTCTAAAAAAGAATATAATGAGAAAAAGCTAAGCGAGGACTACGAGAATATTATGGACTCGCGCTCACTTTACACAATGAAGGAAAACACGAAAATTAACGTTTGTGACGGTGCAAGCGGATACGTTAAATACGCAATGCCCATCGTTTCTGAGGGTGACGTCATCGGCTCTGTTGCTTGCGTAACAAGCGAGGAAAATCCACCTATTGATAATCACTCCACGGAAGCTAAGCTCATTCAAACCGCGGCATCATTTTTAGGACGACAATTTGAAGGATAAGGGTTTGGACTCCTTCCACCGCTTACAACGTCTTTCTCTTCCTAAAGTTATACGTTGCGGTCCCCCTCCCTCAAAGAAGGAGGCTGGGTCGGCGGCATCCTTCTTGGGACGTCAGTTTGAGGGATAACATTTCGAAAAAAAGAAAAAAGAAAAAAGCTTTCCCTAAGAGAAGAAGGCAGATGTATTCGCTTGACGAAGGATGTGTTTTACACCTCATCCGTCTTAACGCATCCACCTTCCCCTCGAGGGGAAGGCTTTTCATTTCAACTTATTTATGCATTCTCTGTATTGAAGTTTGGAATTTTTTATGATATACTATAAATTAAGAAAATCGAGAATGCCCTCGTATATGCCGCGGGCAAAAAGTCCCGGATTGTCGCGCATTTGTGCAGCGTCAGATGGGTTTGATATAAAGCCGAGCTCAACGAGCACGGCAGGCATTGTCGTTTTACGTAGCACATAAAGACCCGGGCGGGATTTTACGCCACGAGAAGCAAGACCTGTTATTTCGGTTAGCTCCCTTAAAATATCCTCGGCGAGGTTTGATGAGGTTGAGGGCTGAGAGTAAACTAAAACCTCCGTGCCGTTTGCCGAGCGCTGAACCGATGCATTGGTATGTATGCTAACAAAATAATCAGCACCCCACGAATTTGCATCGACAACTCTTGCGCGCAAGCTTGACGCATTTGAATTTCCAAGCTGAGTTTCTCTTGTTGGGCGTGAAAGGCGCACGTCGAAATTGCCGTTTTGCCTCAGTAGCTCAGCTAATCGTACACCAACCTCATAGGTTATGTCCTGTTCTCTTAATCCGTTTCCCTCAGCACCTGTGTTTGGCGGATTTGGATTATGCCCTTGGTCTATATAAATTTTTATAGCCATAATTCCCCCGAAAAATTAGATTTATTACATATTATATGCAAAAGTTCAAAAGAGGTTAAAATGAAGGAATTTCCAAGTATTGAAAGAATTTTGAGCCACGCACGCAAGGCTACCGAGGAATACTCAATGATAGAAGGCGGCGACAAAATTGCCGTTGGCGTTTCGGGCGGCAAGGACTCACTTGCGCTGCTTTGTGCGCTTGCAAAATTGAAGCGCGTATTGGGCATTGATTACACCGTTGTGGCTGTGACCATTGATATGGGCTTACCCGATATGGATTTTTCAAAAATAGCTGACCTGTGTCGCGATTTAGAGGTAGAATACCACGTAATCAAGACTCAAATTTACGAAATTATATTTAACGTAAGAGAGGAAAAAAGCCCCTGCTCTCTTTGCTCGAGAATGAGACGCGGCGCTTTGCACGATGCCTGCAAGGAGCTTGGATGCAACAAGCTTGCCCTTGGACACCATTATGACGACGTTGTAGAAACATTTATGCTAAATCTCTTTTTTGAGGGCAGAATTGGCGCTTTCCGCCCCGTTACATACCTTTCACGCAAGGATTTGACAATGATTAGACCCCTCATTTATACGCCCGAGCGCGAAATAAAGACGTTTGCAAAAAGCGCTGAGCTTCCTATTGTCGAGGTTAAGTGCCCTGCCGACGGAAATACAGAGCGTGCAAGAATGAAGGAATATCTTGACATTTTCGAGCGCGAGCATAGAGGACTTTACCACAGAATAATGGGAGCGATACAACGTGGCGAGGTAGACGGCTTCCACCCCGACCTTATCGACAACGAAGAAAAGAAAAGGCGCAAGGAGTTAAAAAACAATCCCTCAGTCACTCCGTGACAGCTCTCTGCAAGGCACGCCCTGAAGGGTGCCATTACATAAAGGTGCGAGTGGCGTTAGATAATTCATGTAAAGAAACAATTCGCGTTGTAAAACAACAATTTATGCAACTCTGTTGCAATTTACAAAAAAAGATACCCTGCAAATGCAAGGTATCTTTTTTATTTCTTTTTGTGCGACACGTGTCTGAATTTGACTATTTATCGCGTTTTTTCGCTTTTTCAATAGCGATAACTGCGGTTTCCGAAAAATCCGCGGTTTCCTGCTTTTTCGGCGGTTGCTTAGGTGTTGCCGTTTCTGACCAATAGAAGCGTCTCTGTCTTCTCTTTTTGATAAATGAGTAAACGAAGAGTGCAACTACGCCAAGTGCGATAACCAAGCAAATTACGTAAATGCCAACCATAGAGGATGACTCAATTTTCAAGGTTTCCCACTTATCGTTGAGCATTGAGAGGTTAGAAACCTTGCTGCCGTCTGAAAGCTCTAAGTAGGAGTTTGTTAAATCCTTATATGCAAATCTTTCAAACATGTCAAGAAGCTCATTTTCAAAGTCCGCATTGTAAATTACAAAATAATCGCCTTCAGGGTCGATAATGCGGTTTCCGTCCTCGTCATACTTTAAGATGTAGTTACCGTCGCTATCAGTTAAAATCTCACCGTTTTTATCAAAGAGATATTCGTAATAGCCCATATTTATACGGTAATTATCAATTGCCTCCCTGTTTGCGGCTATTGCTTCCTCATCGATAATCGAGTTACCGTTTTCGTCAGTCGGCAAGTAATCATACGGGCAACCGTAATAGATATACTCCGCATTTGCATAAGCAATTTCCGGCTCCATCATAAAGTTGATGTACCAGTGTGCAAGCTCAAGGTTGTTTTTATCTGCGGTTTTCGGAATACACATTGCATCAGCAAAGATATTAGTAGCATATTCTCCGCTTTCACCCATAGGATAGAAAAAATCAAGGTCGCCGTTTTCACCCATCATAGATAGGCAATCGCCTGCGTAATACGCGGCAATCCAAGATTCGCCCTTTTCCATCTTGTTATAGATTTCGTCCATAACGTAGCCTTGAACGTAATTCTTTTGCATTGCAAGCAAGCCGTAAGCTGCGCGCCAATCGTCCTCGCTTGGGTTGTTTACATCTATTCCGAGGTAATACATAGCCGAGCCAAACGCATCACGAGGGTTGTTGAATTGGAGAATTTGACCGCTGATTTTTAAGTATGCTTCGTTGAATTTCTTATTCTCAGGATCATCCATATCAAGCATCATCGCGCCATTTGCATCGTAAAGGAATTTGCCGTTTTCGTCGCGCTTGGGTATACCGAACATAACCTCCCAGCCGGCACCTCCCTTTTCAATATGTTCAAGGATTTCAGGGGCATTATTTACAAGCTCAGCGCTGTTATAAACAATACCGATAATACCGTAGGTATAAGCAATACCGTAGGTTTCGTTTTCCTTCTTCTCTGTGCCGTTTTCGTCCTTTACGGTATGCTCGTATACGAACATATTTTCAAATTGGTCGCCAAGATATATAATATTCGGTATTTTTTCGGTATCAAGCGGTTGGAGAAGTCCCTCAACACGCATTTTTTCAAGCATATATTCGGACGGCACGATAACGTCGTATCCACCTGCTCCGTTTGCGATTTTGGCATAAAGGTCCTCGTTGCTTGCATAAGTGGTGTAGTTAACCTGCACCTTGACCTTTTTGCCGTATTTCTCTCGGTACTCCTTCTCTGCCCATTCCTCAAACGCTTTATTAACGTCGAGCGAGTCATCACCGCCATCTGAGATATATTCACCCCAGTTATAAACGTTAACAGTTTTGACCTCGGTTGTAGCGGAGATACAAAGAATGATGAGCGTAACGGTTGCAATAGCGCCGAAAATACCTATGCCTGCAAATTTAACTGCTTTTTTCGCTTTTTTTGAAAGCTCAATTTTGTTCTTTCCGCTTGAAAAATTGGAAATGAGCAAAAGAACTAAAATAGTAACGAAAATAAGCGTTGAAAGTGCGTACATATCGGGAGTAACGCGCTTTTTTGTCATTGAATAAATTCTAATTGGAAGCGTTTCAAAGCCGCTGCCCGTTGTGAAATAGCTAATTACAAAATCGTCAATCGACAAGGTAAACGCCATTATAAATCCGGCAATTATACCCGGCATAATAGCGGGCAATTCAACCTTGAAAAACGATTGAAACGGCGTGCATCCAAGGTCAAGCGCCGCTTCTGGCAGGCTCTTGTCCATTTCCTTGAATTTCGGTAATACAAGTAGTATTACGTACGGTAAATTGAAGGTAATGTGTGCAATAAGCACCGTCCAAAAGCCAAGAAGCGATGATGAACGGACAATGTTTGCCACAAACACGAAAAGAAGCATCATTGAAATACCCGTAACTATTTCGGGGTTAATCATCGGAATTTGAGTTGCCGACATTGTGAGATTCTTTACGTATTTGTTTCTCATTTTGGAAATACCGTACGCCGCGGCTGTACCGATAACGGTTGAGATAACGGCTGACAAAATCGCCAAAACGAGTGTGTTTTTAAGTGCGTTTAACGTTGCTGTATCAGTAAACAGCTCCTTATACCATCTAAGCGAAATTCCTTGGAAAACCGCGGTGCTATCTCCTGAGTTAAAGGAGAAAAGAATAAGCACGCCGATAGGCATATAAAGGAAAATAAACGTTAAAATTATACACAAGGTGCGCCCAATATTATTTTTCTTCGTCATACGATTACTCCTCCCTCATCGTCAGAGTACTTGTTCATAATAGCCATTGAAACTATTATTAAAATCATAAGGACAAAGGACATTGCCGCGCCCATATTGTAGTTATATTGCGTTTGGAACTGACGCTCGATGGAGTCACCGATTAAGTCAAAGTTGCCACCGCCTAATTTTTGTGAAATGTAGAAGGTACTGATCGACGGAACAAATACCATTGTAATTCCCGAAATTACACCCGAAAGGCTCAGTGGGAAAACAACCTTTGTAACAACGCGAAGCGGATTGCATCCAAGGTCGGAAGCCGCCTCTAAAACTCTTGGGTCTATTTTCGTCATAGCCGAGTGTATTGGAATAATCATATACGGTAAGAAATTGTATACCATACCGAGAATTACCGCACCTGGGGTATTTATCATATGTAGCTCAATACCGACAATGCCTAAAATTGAGTTGATAATTCCAGTGTCCTCCAAGATTGCCATCCACGAATAGGTTCTGATTAAGAAATTGAGCCATTGTGGAAGCATAACAAGCATAACAAGAATTTTTTGCGCTTGTGGGCTTGTCCTTGATATAAAATACGACACAGGGTACGCAATAATTAAGCAAATGACAGTTGCCAAGAAGGCAAAGCAAACTGAACGCAGAAACACCTCAAGATACGCCGCTTGTGCCAAGCTTGCGATGTTTGCAAGGGTGAATTTGCCGTTTTTGTCGGTAAAGGCATAATATGCTACAAACAGCAGTGGAGCGATGATAAAGAGAACCGCCCACACCATGTGCGGATACGCCGCCACTTGCTTGAGAATATTATTCTTTCTTGTCATTTTCTTACTCTTCCTCCTCGCTGGCATCTGAAAGATGTTCAAGCTCGTCACTAAAGGATGAGTAATCACCGAACATATCCGAATATTCGGATTTTTTCATAATGTGAATAGCATCCGGCTCAACGTAAACGCCAATCTCTTGACCCACCTCTACGTAGTCGGTTGATTGTATCATCCACTTAAAGTCCTTAATGCTAACGATAATTTCATAGTGAACGCCCTTAAAGGTAACTGAGGTGACAACACCGTTTAGCATACCCTTATCAAGCGGAACTACGTCAACGTCCTCAGGTCTGACTACGACGTCAACCGCCTCGCCCCTGCCAAAGCCACTGTCAAGACAGTCAAATTCGTGTCCTGAGAATTTAACCTTATAGTCGTCAAGCATAACGCCGTCAATAATGTTACTTTCTCCGATAAAGTCTGCAACGAATGCGTTTTCGGGCTCGTTGTATATATCGGTAGGAGTGCCGATTTGCTGAATTTTACCGTCTGCCATAACGACAACGGTATCAGACATTGAGAGCGCCTCCTCCTGATCGTGAGTAACGTAAACGAAGGTAATGCCCGTTCTTCTTTGTATATTTTTAAGTTCATTTTGCATATCCTTGCGAAGCTTTAAGTCGAGCGCACCAAGTGGCTCGTCAAGCAAAAGCACCTTCGGCTTATTGATAAGCGCACGCGCGATAGCAACTCTTTGCTGCTGACCGCCGGACAGCAAATTAACGTCTTTTTTCTCAAATCCGCGTAGGTTAACCATAGCAAGCATTTCCTCTACGCGCTCGTAAATTTCTTCTTCTTTTACCTTCTTCAATCGAAGAGCGAAAGCAATGTTTTCATAAACATTGAGATGCGGAAATAACGCATACTTTTGAAATACGGTGTTTACGTGGCGCTTGTGAGGCGGTAAATCGTTAATCTTTACGTTCTCAAAAAGGACGTCTCCCGTATCCGGTGTAACAAAGCCCGCAATTATGCGAAGTGTGGTTGTTTTACCACAGCCCGAGGGTCCTAAAAGTGTGATAAATTCCTTTTCATGCACATCAAGACTAATGTGGTCAAGGATAATTTCACCGTCGAAGGACTTGGCAACATCGATAAGCTGAACTATTTTCTTTGCCTCGGTATTTTCAGTAGCTTGCTCTGCTTCACCCTTTGGCTCAATGATCTTTTTTTCGTTCATTTTTCTCCCCGTTCTTTCATAAATTTGATCTACTCGACAAATATCCTCTTTATTTGCCAAAAACGTAAATCAATTGCATTATAGCAGATATTTATAAAATGTGCAATAGTTAGGGGCAAAAAAATTATATATTTTATATAGTTTATAGTAATTGCTTTTACGCTTTTATTTAATTTGCTCGCTCACTGAAAAGCAAAGCTCGATAAGAAGCACGACGGAAATAACAAAAATTGAAAAATTAGAAACGAAAACGAGCTGTAAATAAACCGAGAAAAACCATATAAGTAAAATAGCAAATACAGACACTCCCCCGATGATTTTATCAGCTTTTGGCGGAGAAAGCATCAAATATAGAAACGCTTTCAAGGCACCTGCACCGTCCAAAATTGACGCAGGGTACAAATTCATAAGGGACAGGAGCAGGCTTGCGGCAATAAAAAAGCTTTTTCCGTCACTTTTTAGAGGAATCAGTAGTGCGAAAAAAGCGGTTGCAAGATTAAAAATAATTCCGCCAAGGCACAAAAGAATTTCCCTTTGATAGCTTAGATGGCTAGCATCATACGAAAGAGATAAGTGAAATGCGCCGAGCTTGAATTTTTTCATTTTCGCTCCGACCAGTGTCGCAAAAACGAGGTGACCAAGCTCATGTATGACATATACAAGAATTAAAATAATCGGATGTGGAGAGGCGCATAGTCCGAATATAGTAATAACAAGTGAAAGTAAAGTGATTATTTGCCACCGCCTTCCTTATATTTTCTTAGCTTTGAGGTGGTATTTTAGACACTCCCCTCGCTGTTTTTCACATTTTCGCAATTTTCAAGGTCTAAAAAATCGTATAGATAGCTTTCCTTAAATACGCTCACAATTTCACTTACTTCCCAATCCCTTTCGGGCGTTTTTTCGTTCACCGCGAAAAAGATAAAAAGCGATGCAAAGCAAAGAGAAAAGACCGTGACTATTCCCTGCCTCAGTTGGTTGATTTTTTTACCTTCTTCCGTTTCCTTTTTTGTGTTTTCTATTTGCTTATACGTTTGCTTCATTTTTTCTCACCTTACCGCTTTAGTTTTTTATAATTATATTGATTTTTCACCCTATCTATGATAAAATAATGTATATTCTATTTCTATTAAGGAGGGTATAAATGAATAACGTTCCACTTGCCGAAAGACTACGCCCGACCTGCTTTGACGAGGTTGTCGGTCAAAGCCATTTAATTTCCGGGCGCGGCATTATAAGAAGAATGATGCTTTCGGGCAGAGTTTCAAATATGATTTTCTTTGGCCCTCCGGGTACGGGAAAAACTACCGTTGCCAATATTATTGCTAAAAATTCGGGGATGCAGCTTTTTAAGCTGAATGCCACAACCGCCTCACTTTCCGACGTGAAGGAGGTTATTGCAAGCTCCAACGGAATTTTTAGCGAAAGCGGCATTTTGCTCTATCTTGACGAAATTCAGTATTTCAACAAAAAGCAACAGCAATCGCTCCTTGAATATATCGAGGACGGACGCGTGACGCTTATTGCGTCAACTACGGAAAACCCGTATTTTTATATTTACGATGCTTTAATTTCGCGTTGCTCCGTTTTTGAATTCAAGCACGTTTCCCCAAAGGAAATTGTGCCGCTTCTTAGCCGTGCGCTTTCCGCGCTTAACAATGAAACGGGAGAAAATAAAGTGGCAGACGGTGATGCACTTGAATTTCTTGCGTCCTGCGCACACGGTGACGTACGACACGCGCTTACCCTTTTTGAGGGTGCTTACTACGCAAGTAGCGAGATTATAACAAAGGACGTTGCGAAGGAATTTATCCCGTCAGTTAGTGCAGGACTTTTTGACAAGGATTCCGACACGCACTATAATCTTCTCTCGGGACTTCAAAAATCAATACGTGGATCCGACCCTGACGCGGCGGTTTTCTATCTTGCAAAGCTGCTTGAGGGTGGAGATTTGCTCTCGCCCATCAGACGCTTGCTTGTTATCGCAAGTGAGGACATCGGACTCGCTTACCCACAAGCGGCGCAAATTACGTACTCACTTTGTGAGAGCGCAAAAGCTCTTGGACTACCCGAGGCAAGAATTCCGCTTGCAAGCTGTGCAATAATGCTTGCAACCGCGCCAAAATCAAACACCGCATATGAAGCAATCGCAAAAGCGAGTGAGGACATAAAGCTTGGCAAGGGCGACACAATACCAAAGCACCTTGAAGCTCCGCTTTTCAAGGGCTACGTTTACCCACACGATTTTCCAAATGATTGGTGCGAGCAAGAGTATTTACCCGACGATATTAAAAACGCAAAATACTACACCTTTGGTGAAAATAAAACCGAGCAAGCGGCAAAAGTATATTGGGAAGCTGTCAAGGGCAAAAAATTATAATTTTATTCCAAAATCCAATTTAATATTAGAAAAAGCACGGAAAATTCCGTGCTTTTTATTTATATTATTATTAGTTCATATGTTCATATGATTATTCATTATAATTATTATCATTTTGACGCGTAATTTCTACGGTCAAGTCGCTCTTTGGCATTTCAAAGCTCCATGAATAATATAAAATTTCTCCGTATGAATTTTTGACAGCCTCACAACCATCTATACTTACCTCAGGCGAGGTTGTAAAGCAAACGTCTGCGCGCAAGATATTGATTTTAACCATATCTTGGCTCGCTATGTTGTGCGGAAAACTATTTATAACCAAATTGTCGGGGTCGTTAAGCGTTAATTTGTAGTAATAAGCATCCATTCCCGAATACCACTGAATCTCTAAAAGTGAATTTTTAGCCGGCATTTCAAATTCCCATACGTAAAACCAATCATTTTCTTCGTGAATTTGTTCGTATTTTTTAGCTTTTTCACCGTTTAGTGTGAGCTTATATGAAGCATCACAAACCGTGTAGGTTTTGACAGTAATCACCTCGCCCGGCTTGTATGATTTTTCAAGCGGCTCGCAAAGCATACTTGGGTAATCGTCTACTACCGTCAATTCATATTCACCCTCGGGGATTTTGTCCTTGCCCACGCACGAGGAAAGAAGCACAAGGCACATGAGCACGATTAAAATTATATTAAGCTTTTTCATATTTTCAACTCCCTTCACATATATAGACGTGTTTTGAAGGTAAAAGGTTACATATAAAATAAAAAACCGCGATTTTCAAGATACTAAGCAAGAAATGAAGAATAAGCACTACACCTCATCCGTCTGAAAAAGAGATACCTTCCCCTCCAAACAAAGGGGAAGGCATTTTTCATTTCTGCTTAACTCTATTAAATTCGTGGTTTTGACTTTATAGTGTGGCGTAGATAACCGCCTTGATGGTGTGCATTCTATTCTCAGCTTCCTTAAAGACTATCGACTGTTCGCTCTCGAACACCTCGTCGGTAACCTCCATATCTTGGCGGCCGAACTTTTCGCCCATTTCCTTGCCGACGGTTGTTTTCATATCGTGGAAGGCTGGCAGACAGTGCATAAATACGGCTGTTTCCTTTGCGTTTTGCATAAGTGCTTTATTAACCTGATATGCACCGAGGTCGTTAATTCTTTCTTGCCAAATTTCTTGTGGCTCGCCCATTGAAACCCAGACGTCGGTATAGATAACGTCGGCGTTTTTGGTGGCGAT
This sequence comes from Eubacteriales bacterium, assembly GCA_045123255.1. Taxonomy (GTDB): domain Bacteria; phylum Bacillota; class Clostridia; order Oscillospirales; family CAG-272; genus RGIG2000. The sequence continues at coordinate 12,092 of JBGVIN010000107.1, read as the reverse complement.
TTCGGGGTTTTCTTCAAGAGTAATGGTTGCGCCTGTTTCCTTGGCAATCTCTTGGCATTTAGCCACTAAATCAGCCTCCGGGAAATATTTTTTCGGCGCACAGGCAACGAAATCAAGTCCCATTTTTGCGCATCCAACCATAAGTGAATTGCCCATATTATATCTTGCATCACCCATATAAACGAGCTTTATACCCGAAAGCTTGCCAAAATGCTCCTTTATTGTCATAAAGTCTGCAAGAATTTGGGTTGGGTGGAATTCGTTTGTCAAGCCGTTCCAAACAGGCACCTTGGAGTATTTTGCAAGCTCCTCAACGATTGACTGACCGTAGCCACGGTATTCAATGCCGTCGTAGATTGATGAAAGCACGCGTGCGGTGTCGGCAATTGATTCCTTTTTACCTATCTGTGAGCCTGTTGGGTCAAGGTAGGTAACGCCCATACCAAGGTCGTATGCGGCAACCTCAAAGCTGCATCTTGTTCTTGTGCTTGTTTTTTCAAAAATCAAGGCGATGTTTTTGCCCTCACAATACTTGTGTGGCTCGCCGTTTTTCTTTTTAGCCTTTAAGTCAATTGCTAAATCTATAAGCTCACCGATTTCACTTGGTGTAAAATCAAGAAGCTTCAAAAAATCTCTTCCCTTTAAGTTCATTTTAACCTCACTTGTTTTCGCTTGCTACCTTCTTTATAATTTCAACGGCTTTTTTAAGAAGCTCCATTGGAATATTAAGCGGCGGCAAAAGTCTTAACTTGTTTTTCGCCTTTATCGGAAGGATGCCGTTTTCCATACATTTAGATAAAATTACGGAAACGTCTCCCTCTGTTTCAATTCCTATCATAAGTCCGAGTCCGCTAACTGACACAATACCGTCGCTACCGTTTAAGGTATTGAAAATATATGCGGATTTTTCCTTAACCTCGTTAAGTAATGCTTCGTCAATACGATTTAAGACGTACACGGCTGAAGCACACGCGATAGGATTACCTCCAAAGGTTGAGCCGTGGAGTGACGGCTTCAAGGTGTTTTCCGTCTTTTCAAACATCATACAAGCGCCTATTGGGAGTCCTGCGCCAAGGCCCTTTGCGGTAGTGACTACATCAGGCTCAACACCGTATGCTTGGTAGGCATAAAGCTCACCGCTTCTGCCGTTACCCGTTTGAACCTCGTCAATAACGAGAAGCACGTTATATTTTTCGCAAAGCGATGAAACACCTAAAACAAAGTCCTTATCAAGCGCCAAAACACCGCCCTCACCTTGGACGAGCTCCATCATAACAGCACAGCATTTGTTTGCGCTTAAAAGTGCTTCTATGCTTTCAAGATTGTTTGCTTCACCGTAAAAAAAGCCCTCGGTGAGTGGGTTAAAATACTTATGAAAAACGTCTTGCCCCGTTGCTGCAAGCGTTGTTATCGTTCTGCCGTGAAAGCTATTTTTAAGGGTGATGATATTATAATATTCCTCGCCCTTGTTTTCCGCACCCCAAAGTCGTGCAACCTTTATGGCACACTCGTTAGCCTCTGCACCTGAGTTGCCAAAGAACACCTTTTTTGCACCTGTGCGCTTGCACAAAATTTCTGCAAGCGTAACACACGGCTCGCTATAATATAAGTTCGAGGTGTGTTGGCATTTCTTTAACTGACTATATACCGCATCTACCCAGCCATCGTCTGCCATACCGAAGGTATTAACGGCAATTCCGCTCGATAAATCGATATATTCGCGTCCGTTTATATCGTAAACGAGCGCGCCCTTTCCGTAATCGATTTCGAGATCAAAGCGCGCGTAGGTATTTGCTATATATTCTTTATCTTTATCCTTAAAACTCGTCATCTTCGTTCATATCTGCCACAACCATTGTGCCAGCTCCCTCATCTGTCAAGGTTTCGATAAGAAGTGCGTGAGGCACGCGTCCGTCAAGGATTGTAACCTTCTTAACGCCCTTGTGAATTGCATCGATGCAGCACTCAACCTTCGGTATCATACCGCCGCTTATAACCTCACTCTTAAATAGCTCCTCAGCCATTTTAATGTCAATGCACGGAATGATGCTTGAATGGTCGTTTTTATCTCTTAAAATGCCCTCAATGTCGGTCATTGTGATAAGGCGCTCAGCCTTAATTCCGCCTGCAATAAATGATGCAGCGGTATCTGCGTTGATATTATAAACGTTGCCCTCGTCATCACAGCCGATGGTTGAAATAACGGGAATATAGCCCTTTTCCAAAAGGTCGGTAACAGGGGTAATGTCAACCTCGGTAATTCTGCCGACGTAGCCAAGACGCTCGTCTCTCATCTCCGCCTTAATCATATGTCCGTCAAGACCTGAAATACCGATAGATTTACCGCCGTTTATCTCAAGCATATTAACAAGGGACTTGTTAATTTTGCCTGCAAGCACCATTTGAACAACCTCGGCAGTTTCCTTGTCGGTTACGCGAAGTCCGTCACAGAAAACGGTTTCCTTGCCGATTTTTTTAAGAGTATCCGTAATTTCAGGTCCACCGCCGTGAACTAAAACTATCTTCACGCCTATAAGGTGCAAAAGAACGATATCCTCCATCACCTGTGCCTTAAGCTGCTCGTTTATCATCGCGTTGCCGCCGTATTTTACAACGACAATTTTACCGTAGTACTTTTGAATGTACGGAAGCGCTTGCGTTAAAACCTGCGCTCTTTGCGCATTAGTTAACTGAATTGGTTCTAAATTTTCCATTAGGTTCTATAATCTCCGTTTATCTTTACGTAATCATATGTGAGGTCACAGCCCCAAGCGGTTGATTTACCGTCGCCGTCACCGAGAGTAATTTTAATTGTGATTTCGTCCTCTAAAAGAATTTCCTTTGCAATTTCCTCAGAGAAATCAACACCTGCTCCGTTTTCGCAAACAGAGATTTCGCCCTTTCTTGAAACGAAGGAAACGAAAACCTTATTTACATTGACGTCTGCGCCACTGTATCCTATAGCACAAAGCACGCGTCCCCAGTTTGCATCAGAGCCAAACATTGCGCTCTTTACAAGCGATGAGCAAATAACGCTCTTTGCAATAATCTTTGCGTTTTGCTCGTCACACGCACCGTCAACGGTACATTCAAGGAGCTTTGTTGCGCCCTCTCCGTCGCCTGCGATTTTGCGGCAAAGGTTCATTGTAACCGTGTTGAGCGCCTTCATAAATATCTCGAAGTCCTCACCGTCCGCGGTAATTTCATCGTTGCCCGCTAAGCCGTTTGCAAGCACGGTAACCATATCGTTCGTTGAGGTATCGCCGTCAACGCTAACCATATTAAAGGTGGACTGAATATCGGTTGAGAGTGCCTTATTAAGCATTTTTGAGCTGATATTACAGTCGGTGGTGATGAAAACGAGCATAGTTGCCATATTGGGGTGGATCATACCCGAGCCCTTGGCAATACCGCCTATCTTACATTCCTTGCCGCCTACCATAAAGCTAACGGCTACTTCCTTTAAGCGTGTGTCGGTCGTCATAATTCCCTCTGCCGCGTCTTGGCTTCCGTTATCTGAAAGGCCATTAACGAGCGCGGGGATACCGTCCTTTATGGGTGTAATATCAAGCGGTTGACCTATAACTCCCGTTGATGCAACAACAACGTCACTTGCACCTATTTTAAGCTCATTTCCTAAAAGCTCGCACATTTGTTCTGCAATTTCAATACCGTTTGCGTTACAGGTATTTGCGTTGCCGCTATTGCAGATAACCGCCTGAGCGTAGCCGTCGCTGATGTTATTTTTCGTAACGGTCAAGGGAGCGCCCTTCACCTTATTTGTTGTATATACAGCTGCGCAGGTTGCTTTCTTTTCCGAATAGATAAGAGCCAAATCCTTCTTTGATTTGTTCTTTCTAATGCCCGCGTGAATACCGTTTGCCAAAAAGCCCTTTGCCGCGCAAACTCCGCCATTTATAATTTCCATAGCTTCTCCCTTTTAGATTACAAGTGTTTTTGTTTTTTCCTCGCCAAGGACGATGTTCAAGCATTCAACTGCCGCGCCCGATGCGCCCTTGCCTAAGTTGTCGTATCTTGCAACGAGCAAAATTCTGTCCTCGTTGCCGTAAACCTCAACGGACATTGAGTCGTGTCCCTCGTATCTTACCGAGGAGAGGAAGCCCTCCTCGTCGTTAGCCTCGTTATAGGTAACGATAGGTCCGTTATAGGTGTTTTTGTATATTTCCTTAATTTTTTCAATGCTACCGCCGCTACATAGCTGGCTCTTAAAGAGTGGAACGGTAACCTCCATGCCCGAATAGAACGTGCCAACTATCGGTGAGAAAATCGGCGCATTTTCAATGCCTGTGATTTTGGTCATTTCGGGTAAGTGCTTATGCTTTTGGGCAAGGGCGTACTGTCTTGGCCCTTGAAGGAGCAAGTCAAGCTCGTCATCTTCGTACTCTGCAATCATTTTCTTTCCGCCGCCGCTATAGCCTGTTAAGGAATGAACGGTAAGAAGTGCGTCGGTTGGTAAAACGCCCGCCTTTACAAGTGGGTAAACGAGTGCGATAAAGCCGCTTGCGTGACATCCCGGAACAGCGATACGCTTGCTATTTCTTATTTTATCTTCAAAATCCTTGCCAAGCTCGGCAAAGCCGTATGCCCACTCGGGATTGGTTCTGTGCGCGGTTGAGGTATCTATAACAACCACGTTTGGATTTTCAATAAGCGAAACGGACTCGATAGCCGCTTGATCGGGCAAGCACAAAAACGCAACGTCAACGGAGTTTAATACTTCCTTTTTTGCTTGTGGGTCTTTTCTTAATTCGTCAGGCAATGTGACAATTTCAATATCGTCGCGCATGGAAAGACGCTCCTCAATTCTAAGTCCCGTTGTGCCTGCTTTTCCGTCTATAAATACTTTTTTCATTTCAAAAACTCCTCAACGTAAAGAAGCTGCTCCTTTACACTCTCGTATCCCGTTGATCCCTTTGAGATGCGCTTTTGAACGCAGGTTTCAAGTGAGATTTCGTTATATAAATCGCTCTCGAAAATATCGGAGTGAGCCTTATACTCTTCAAGCGATAATTCATCAAGCGTTGTATTCTTCTTAATGCATTCGCCAACTATTGTGCCGACGATTTTGTATGCACTTCTAAACGGCACGCCCTTTTTGGTTAAGTAGTCGGCAAGGTCGGTTGCGTTTATAAATCCCTTTTGTGCCGCCTTGTACATATTTTCGGGGATCGGCTTCATCGTTTTTATCATTGGGATAAATACGCCAAGGCACTTAATTACCGTTTCGGTGGCATCAAAGATTGCTTCCTTATCCTCCTGCATATCCTTGTTATACGCAAGCGGAATGCCCTTGAGCATTGTAAGGGTTGCCATTAAATCGCCGTAAACTCTGCCTGTTTTGCCACGCACAAGCTCCGCCATATCGGGGTTTTTCTTTTGCGGCATAATTGACGAGCCTGTGGTGTAGGCATCGTCAAGCTCGATAAACTTAAATTCCCAGCTTGACCAAAGAATGATTTCCTCGCTAAGACGTGAAAGATGCATCATAATAGTTGCAAATGCGCTTTCAAGCTCTATGCAATAATCGCGGTCGGAAACGCCGTCAATGGAGTTCATGCATACGCCGTCAAAGCCAAGTGCTTCTGCCACCATATCACGGTTTGTAGGATAGGTTGTGCCTGCAAGCGCACAGGAGCCAAGAGGTGAATAATTCATCCTTTTGAGTGCGTCCTCTATTCTTGATATGTCGCGAAGGAGCATCATACAGTAAGCAAGAAGGTGATGGGCAAAGGTTATCGGTTGTGCCCTTTGAAGGTGCGTATAGCCCGGCATAATAACGCCTTGGTTGTTTTCAGCCTGCTCCTTTAATACACCGATAAGCTCCTTCAAAAGTGAAATTATATCGTTTGCTTGGTTGCGCATATAAAGACGAAGGTCAAGTGCAACTTGGTCATTTCTGCTTCTTGCGGTGTGGAGCTTTTTGCCGGTGTCACCTATTCTTTTGGTAAGCTCTGCCTCGTTGAACATATGAATATCCTCGGCATTTTCGTCAAATGCGAGATTTCCGTTTTCAAGGTCCTCTAAAATTGAGGTAAGACCGTCGGCAATTTTTTCGTATTCCTCTTTCGTGATAATTCCAACAGAGGAGAGCATAAGCGCGTGCTTAATTGAGCCCGTGATATCCTCCTTATACATTTTTTTATCGAAATGAATGGAAGAATTAAAATCATCAGCTTGCTTGTCAAGCGCATGCTCAAATCTTCCTGCCCACATTTTATCCATAATTTCGTCCTTTCGCGCGCGTATTATATTAAACACTTTTTGCGGTGAATGGAATTTTCAAAAAAGCATCCTCATCCACCGCAAGCGGTCCCCCTTCCCCAAACAGGGGAAGGCGGGTAATTATTTCTTATTTTTAGCGTTAACCTGCGCTTGAACCTTAATTGGCAAGCCAAAGAGGTTGATAAATCCTGCGCTGTCCGCTTGGTTATATACGTTGTCCTCACCGAAGGTAGCGATTTCCTCGGAGTAAAGTGAATAGTCACTCCATACGCCTGCCTTGATGATGTTGCCCTTGTAGAGCTTTAAGCGAACCTTACCTGTTACGTTCTCCTGTGTCTTGTCAACGAATGCGGAAAGCGCTTCACGAAGTGGGGTGAACCATTGACCGTTATATACAAGCTCTGCAAAGGTGATTGAGAGCTTTTGCTTTTCGTGCATTGTCATCTTGTCAAGACAAATTGTTTCAAGATAGCTGTGTGCGGAATAAAGAATTGCTCCACCCGGAGTTTCATATACGCCACGGCACTTCATACCTACAAGACGGTTTTCAACGATATCAAGAAGACCAATACCGTTATCGCCGCCGAGCTTGTTAAGCTTTAAGATGATGTCCTTTGCGCTCATCTTTTCGCCATTGATTGCAACGGGAACACCCTTAACGAAATCAAGCTCAACGTATGTTGGAGCATCGGGAGCCTTGATTGGAGAAACGCCCATTTCAAGGAAGCCCGCCTTGTCGTAAAGCGGCTCGTTGCCTGCATCCTCGAGGTCAAGACCCTCGTGGCTGAGGTGCCAAAGGTTTTTGTCCTTTGAGTAGTTTGTTTCACGGTTAATTTTGAGTGGAACGTTGTGCGCCTCTGCGTACTCGATTTCCTCCTCACGTGACTTAATTGTCCATTCACGCCAAGGTGCGATAATTGGCATATCGGGTGCAAACGCCTTAATTGTAAGCTCGAAACGAACCTGGTCATTACCCTTACCTGTGCAGCCGTGGCAGATTGCGTCAGCACCCTCAGCGAGTGCGATTTCTGCAATTCTCTTTGCGATAACCGGACGTGCAAATGATGTGCCGAGCATATATTCCTCGTAAAGTGCGCCTGCCTTTACCGTTGGGATTACGTAATCGTCAACGAACTCGTCTGTCAAGTCCTCAATGTAGCACTTTGATGCGCCTGTTTTGATTGCCTTTTCCTCAAGTCCCTCAAGCTCGTCTGCTTGTCCAACGTTACCTGAAACTGCGATAACCTCACAGTTGTTATAGTTTTCTTTAAGCCACGGAATGATAATTGAGGTATCAAGTCCTCCTGAATATGCCAAAACTACCTTCTTAATATTTTTCTTATCCATTTTTTCTCTCCTCGTATGAAATAATATTCATTTTTACGAATTGTATTATATAACCTATTTTTTGATTTGTCAAGGGATTTTTTTAACTTTTTTTAATATTTTTATTATATATTTATTTATTCTCTTGCTTTTTCTCAATTTTGTGCATATTTATTGAATATATATGCATATTTATGCATTATTTTTGAATATCTGAATATTGCTTTTTTCTTCATTATTTATATTTATTAGGTGAAAAAACCGCACCCAAACGGGTGCGGTTTTAACCTTAAATTTCTGTTTCCTTCTTCTCAGGAAGTGTTGCAAATGAAAACGCGAGCGAGTAACCGTCGTCGGTGGTTGCGCCTAAATAGTCAACCTTATTTCCGTCATTAACAAAGCCGCAGCAATAGATAAGCTTTGTGCTTTGTGCTTCGGTAATGCCCGTCATTTTGAGATTATATTTATTCAAAATTTCATATTGCGTTTCTGCAAAATTTGCAACTATCGCTTTTGCGATTTTAGCCTTATTGTCTACGCCCAAAATATCGCCGTTATCGCCCTCTTGATGCTCGCCGACGATAAAGCCGTATGACATTTTAAGTCCTGTTTCTTTCTCGTATAATTTAATATTTTCCTTATTAACTATAATATCAAATGTGAACGAGTTATCGTAATAAGCTGCCGAATAGCCAAGGTCCTTAACCATTGGACCGCAAACTGTGCGAGTTACGGTATTAAGCGAACAATTTTGGCAGGTTGCGGTATATACACAGTCGCTTTGGTATTTTGTGCCGACAAAGCCCAATGTTTCCGCACCAAAGGTGTGTGTATTATTATAATAATGTAGACAATGGTTTTCGTATGTGATCTTTGAAACCCAGTCGGACGCCTTTGAGGTTACGTCTGCAATAAATGCAGAGCTTTGATTACCTGTAAAAATGATTTTTTCAACGTCACAGTTATTAAATGCAAATACGTTGCCTATTCCCTTGCAGTTTTTGGGAACAATATACGTCACCTTCACTCTTGGCTCTGACCAGCTGGAAATCTTTCTCAAATTCTGCGGAACTGAGCCTGTATATCCCTCGGGAAACTTAATTTCTGAAAGCATATAGCAGCCCTCGAAGGCATTATCTCCAACTGAACGAACCGAATTTGGAATTTCTATGCTTGAAAGCTTTTTACAGCCTGAAAACGCCGCGGCTGGAATTTGTGTAACGGAGCTTGGAAGATTGATTTCTTCAAGCGACGAGCATCCTGTAAATGAAGCGTAGTGCAAATATACGCCCTCGGGAAGTATCGCCTCAACTAAGCCTGTACAGCTTTGGAACGTCCAGTCTAATCTTGCATCTGCAAAAACCTCAATTCTTATAAGCGATGCTTTTGTGTAGCCCTCGCCTGTTGCCGTGGCAAGCTTATCAAGGTTAACACGCATGTTTGTTCCTGTGCTACCGTTATATACGTAGTATGCGGGATAGGTGGTATACGTGCCGTCCGCGTTTTGAACGACTGCGCGTGAGGTGGTATCGTAGCCCTTAACCTCGCTCATACCGTCAACGTACGTTACCGTGCCAAACTCGTTTGAGCTTGAGCCTGTTACCGCGCCGACAGTAAGTGCAAAAAGGCAAATAAACAAAGCTGTCAAGGAAACCAAAAGTAATAATTTCTTTTTCATAGTTTACTCCTGAATTTTATGCATATTGCTTGTTTTCGGGTGCTTGTGCATCAAGTGAGATGCTTGAAACAACCTCGGGAACAATATTAAGAGATTTTGCCTCGGCGGTGTCACTGGCGGTATTTCCGCAAAGATAAGTAATTTCGCCGTTTATAACCGCATATGCGTTACAGTTCATTGCTCTGTTATCTGAAATGCTATTTATTTTGATAAGAAGGTTATCGTAGATTGTGCCTGTCATTTCAAGCGAATATGCTTTTTCAGCCACTTCAATTTTATCGCCGTTTAGGTAGATAGGCTTGCCGTCCTTATGCATTGCCGCAACAAGACCGTATCTTACGGTTATTCCTGTTAAACGCTCGTATTCCTTTACGTTATCAAGGTTAACCTTAATTGTGTGAGAAATAAAGCCACCGTAAACTTCGTTTTCGGAATAGCCTGCTGCTGTAAAGAGTGCGCCAAATTCGGTATCCTCGTTCGTTGCTTCACAGCTTGCACATTTGATTTTTACGTTACCGTTTGCGAAATAGTTATTGTTGAGGTAAATTATCTCTAAAACGGTTGCACCGCTTTCAAGGTCGAAATTGTGAGATTTAGATACAAATTCGTCCGTTGTGGTTTCGTACTTATCACCGCATCCTACGCAGGTATGAAGTGTGAGTGAGCCAAGAGGACAAACCGTATTATCGACTACACCCTTATATTCGTGGTTAACGTAGTTAAAGCTCTCAGTTGTGCCGTCGGTCAAGGTAACACTTGCGGTTAAGCCGCATGCACCATATGAGGTGTAGTTTCCCTTTGATATAAGCTTTACCGTAACGTTAGAGCCGTAATCAGATGCGTTGCTTGGCAAGGATTTTGCATAAAGGCGTGCGCCCTCTGTTTTGAAAATATTGGTTGCAAGAGTGGTAACGTCACCTAAAAATACAACTGTCGCCGCATATCCAAGGCGCTCATCCATTGCAAAGCCTGTGATTCCGTTTCCGAGAACGATAATATTAGGTGTATTTCCCGAAAGGACGTAGCTTGAAATCGATGCGGTTTTGCCCTCTGCCATATTGAACCATACAGGTCCTGTAATGTTGCATCTTCTGAACACCTGACCCGAAATAGATTCAAGTGCAGTTGGCCAAATTATTTTAGCCGAACCAACGTTTGATGATGCAAACGCTTGGTTTGCAAGTGTTTTAACACTTGAAAGGTCAACTATTTTTTCGCCCTCGTAGTTGTACCACTGTGTGGTTGTGTTTCCCTTGTCATAGCCTACGTTACCTAACTGAAAAGCACTTGTGCCGATATATGTACAGTTAGAAAGGTTTATATAAATTTTCTTTACGCTTGAGCATCCCGAAAAAACGTCGTTTGAAACGTAAGTTGTTGATTCAACACGGATGGTTTCAAGGCTTTTGCAAGCATTGAAAACATAGTACTCAATTGTTCCGCGATTTGCACCTTGAATTTCAAGCTCTTTGATTGTTGACATTCTAAAGATTTGATTTTTAAGTGCAATAGCTTCAGGAATTACAAGCTTTTCAAAGTTTGCGCCTTGGAAAGCCGCTGCACCGATTGAGGTGCAGTTTGAAAAATCAGGGCAGGTAATTAAAACGTCTGAGCCGTTTTCCAAAAATGATTTCGCATCGTAATAGTAGAAGCTGTTTGCCTTTGGGCTATTTCCATTTGTTTCGTTAGACGGGTTAAATGCGGCAGAGCCGATAGATGTGATATTTGAAAAATCAATATAGATTTTTTTAAGCTTATCGCCTGTATCGTTCACCTTATCACCGTCGGTATCCTTGCCACAGATGTTGGCAATCATTGATGCGGGAATTTGAGTAATGTATTCACTCAAAATTCTAAGCTCTACCATATTTCTGTTGCCATAAAACGCATCGCGTTCAATTGAAGTAACCTTATAGGTTGCGCCCTCGTATTCAAACGTTGATGGGATTGTGACAATTTCAGTTGTAGCTGTTCTGTTATCCTGTGAAACCTGCGCCGTTAAATTTTTGGTATCAAGCTTATAGTGTACGCCGTCAACCTCAACAGCGGAAATTGATATTGCAAAGAGACAGGTAAGCGCCAAAACAATTAAAACGCTGAGTAATATTCTCTTTTTCATAAAATTTCTCCTTATTGATTTTATATCTTAACTTATTATGAAGCCAAAAAAGTCGGGATTATTTAAGCTTAGCCAAGATGTCGTTTATTTCAAGCTCTCTTTGAAGTGCGTAAAGGTCTGTCTTTTCGTCAATAACGACAAGCTCGGTATCTGTGAGCTTAGCAAAGAGCTTTACGTCCTCAACTGTCAAAGCGGTTGAAACAACGGTGTGGTGAGCGCCGCCTGCGTAAATCCAAGCAGCCGCGCCTGTTTTGTGGTCAGGCTTTAATTTCCACATAATTCTTGCAACGGGGAGCTTTGGCATTGGCTTAGGCTGCTTTACAAGCTCAATAGCTGCACAGATAAGACGGAAACGGTTGCCCAAATCTACCATACAAGCCGCAACGCCGTCACCCTCTACGCCGTCAAATACAAGACGTGCAGGTGCTTCCTTACCGCCTATACCAAGTGGGTGAACCTCTACCTTTGGCTTATTTGAAGCAAAGTCAGGGGATACCTCGAGCATATGAGCGCCAAGCACTACCTCGTCGCCCTTTGTAAAGTCGTAGGTGTAGTCCTCCATAAAGCCTGTTGAGCCCTCTCTGCCCTTTGCCATTTCGCAGAAGATTGCGTTAAGAGCCGCCGTTTTATAGTCGCCCTCTGCACCAAAGCCAATGCCCTTCGCCATCATTCTTTGAGTTGCAAGACCCGGGAGCTGACGCATACCGTGGAGGTCCTGGAAGGTGT